>JANJTH010000206.1 GCA_024711205.1 Planctomycetota bacterium
GCGCGGCCGCGAAGCGGGCGCTCGACGCCGCGCCCGACCTCGCCGCGGCCCACGCGGCGGTCGCGCGCTGCGACTGGCTCGAGCGCGACCTCGCCGGGCCCGGCGGCGGCGACCTGCCGGTGGGGGCGTCGCTCGCCCGCGCGCTCGCGCCCGACGACCCCCTCGTCGTGGCCGAGGTCCGCACGCTCGAGCGGGCCCGGGCCCTGGAGGCCCGCTGCGGGCTGCGGGTCGCCGGCGCCGCGCACGCGCTCGCGACGGACCTCGACGAGGCGTCCGCCAGGCCTGCCCTCGACGTCCTCGACGGCCTCGTCGCCCGCCTCGACCGGGCGACCCGCGCGCGCGGCGCGCCGCCGGTCCGGGTCTACCTCCTGTCCGAGGCCGCGCACGAGGCCTGGTGGGGCGGCGACGAGCTCGCCTGGTCCCCCGCGCTCGCGGCGCTCGTGGTCCGCCAGGGTGCACTCCCGCCCCCGCCGCCCAGGCGCGCCGGCGCGGCGCCGGACACCCCGGTCCCCTGGGCCGTCGCCCACGCCATCGCCGCGAGCTACGTGGCGCGGCGCCACGGCGCCCCGCCGGCCTGGCTCGAGCACGGGCTCGTGACCTGGCTCGCGGCGCCCCTCACGGGCCGACAGCCGCCAGGCGTCGAGCTCGCGGTGCGCCGCGCCGCCTGGACGGCCGACGACTGGCAGCGGCTGTTCGGGCTCGGGCGCGGCGCCCTCGAGGCCGACGCGGGCGCGGCGGCGCGGGCCTGGGGGCTCGTGCTCGTGGCCCAGCGCCAGGCCCCGACGCAGCGGCTGCTCGCGGACCTCCTCGCCGCCGTCGAGCGCGGCGAGCCCGCGCCCTGGCCCGCGGACGCCCCGCTCGACCTCGGCACGCTCGACCGGCAGATCACGGAGCTGGTCGGGCGCTGAGCGGCGCCCTCCTCGCCAGGTTCACGCCTCGCCCGCTACGCTGCGGTCGTGGACCGGGCACTGCGTGACCTCGAGCGTCGCTTCGCGGCCAGCGGCTCGATCGAGGACGAGGTGGCGCTCCTCGCGGCGCGGCGCCGCGTCGGCGATCACCGGGGGGTCTCGGTCGAGCGGGGCGTGCTCGTGGAGCGGCTGCTCCGCCTGGCGGTCGGCGACCGCGCCCCCGACGCCGCCCGCGAGGCCGTCGCGACCCTGACGGGCCGACCGTGGCGCCTCGTCGACCGCCGCGCCTGGCTCATGACCGACACGGCGGGGCGAACGGGCCTGCGGGGCCCGGGCCAACCCGGGGCCGGCGGGACCTGGCGCTGGCACCTCGACCTCGTGTGGCGCCTCCTGCGCGACCCGGCGGGCGGGGCGCAGGAGCTCGTCGCGACGCTCGAGCTCGACGGGACGCCGCTCCGCGCGGTCGAGGCCCAGCTCGTGCGGGACGTGAGCAGCGCGCGCACGCGGAGCGAGGCGACGCTGTGCTGGGAGGGGGGCGTCGCGTGCACGGCGCTGCTCGCCGCGTGTCGGGGCGGCGCGCCGATCACCACCGAGCCTGCGCCCGGCGGGGGCGGCCGCTCGACCTTCGTCCTGCACGTGGCGCAGGTCCGCGACCACGAGGCGATGGACCGCTTCGTCCACGACCGGACGGACGTGTGGGTCGGCGTGGACCCGGCGGCGCGCCGGGCCGCGGTGCTCACGGTCCACGACCGCGACTCGAGCGCCTGAGGGCCGCGCGCGCAGCGCGGGGCCCCTTGAAGGAGCGCCGCCCCCGCCCGATCATGCGCCGGCCCCGGGGGGCGCGCGCGTGGCGACCGAGAAGCAGGACATCAGCCTGGCGATCTGCGGGCACGCCTGGCACGGCAAGTCGACCTTGCTGGGCAAGGTCGTGGCCGAGAGCGGCATGGCCACGGCCCGCGAGCTCGAGGAGGCGCGCCGGGTCGCGGCCGAGGGGCGCGACGCCTCGCTCGTGTTCGCGCAGCTCGTGTTCCGGAGCAAGGACGTGCACGTCCAGGCGTCGGAGGCCGCGCGCGGGATCACGATCCTGCCCTCGATGGTCCGCTTCGACTTCCCGGACCACCGCGTCACGGTGATCGACACGCCGGGCCAGGAGACCTACGCGAACAACCGCTTCTTCGGGATGTTCCAGGCCGACGCGGCGCTGCTCGTCGTCGACGTGGCCGACGGGCCGGCGCCGGTCACGCACCAGGTCGTGCGGATCCTCAAGGGCTTCGAGATCCCCGTGCACGGCTGCGTGTTCACGAAGATGGACCGCGTCGGCTTCGAGGAGCAGCCGTTCCTCGAGCGCAAGGAGGAGCTGCAGCGGATCTTCGACGAGGCGGGCGTCATCCACGACCGCTGCACGTTCATCCCGACCTCCGCCTACGCGCCCGGCCGCGACCTGCACGAGCCCGGCGAGGGGATCTCGCGCTTCTCGAGGATCGGGTGGTACGACGGCCCGACCGTGCGCGACTACCTGGGCCAGCTCACGTTCGAGCGGATCCGCCCGCCGCAGGCGGCGCCCCTGCGGCTCGTGATCCACGGGAGCGAGGTCTACGACAACGTGCCGGGGATCGGCAAGGCGTGCACGGCCCTCGTCGAGACCGGGACGCTCCTGCCCGAGCAGACGCTCGTGTTCGAGCCGCTCTCGGCCGAGAAGGGGCACGCCGTCACGGCGAAGGTCCGCTCGGTCCAGCTCACGAAGGGGCACATCGCGACGCCGGGCATCCCCGTCGAGCGCGGGGTCCCGCGGCAGCTCGTGGGGATCGCGCTGCGCGGCTTCTCCGAGAAGGAGTCGCTGCGCGAGCTGTTCAAGGGGCG
Organism: Planctomycetota bacterium; assembly: GCA_024711205.1. Classification (GTDB taxonomy): domain Bacteria; phylum Planctomycetota; class J058; order J058; family J058; genus JANJTH01. The sequence continues at coordinate 2,769 of JANJTH010000206.1, forward strand.
TGGCGCGGTCGTCGGGACCGAGGACGCGCCGCCGCGCGTCGCGCGGCTCGTGCTGGTCGAGATGACCGTGTTCGACCCCGACACGATCCTCTCGCAGGGCGACCAGTGGACCGTCCACGCCCACGTGGACCGGGTCGCCATGGAGATCGAGCGCGTCGAGGCCAAGCGGGCCAACGAGAGCGACGTCTGGGCGCCCACGTCCGAGCAGGCGCTCGCCCCGGGCGAGTGGGGGCGCGTGCGGCTGCGCTGCGTCACGCGCCCCGTCGCGCTCGAGGAGGCCTCGGCGATCCCGGCCCTCTCGAAGTTCGTCGTGCGCAAGGAGCAGAAGGCCGTGGCCTACGGGCGCTGCGTGCAGATCATCGAGTGAGCGCGCGCGGCGCGGGCGAGTCGGCGGCGCGGCGGCGCGAGCCCTCGCGGCCCGACGCCGACGACGCCCCGGTGGACCTCGCCGACGCGGGGGGCCACGAGCGGCCCCCCGCGGTGCGGGTGGAGGGGGCGCCGACGTGCCCCCTCTGCCTCGACGCGCTGACGGCCGAGCCGTCGCTCGCGGTGTGCCCCGCGTGCCGGACGATCCACCACGCCTCGTGCGCGGGCGAGATGGCCCGCTGCGCGACCCCGGGCTGCCAGGGGCTCCGGGGCGGGCCCGGGCCCGACGCGGCGCGCGGCGCGCGGGGGCCGGAGTCCGAGGGCGAGCGCGTCCTCGCGGCGCTCTGCCACCTCGCCTTCCTCCCGCTCGGCCTCCTCTGGCCCGTCCTGGGCCTCGTCTGCTGGCGGATGCTCCGCCGGAGCGACGCGTACCTCGCGCGGCACGTCCGGCAGTCGCTCCTGTTCCTCCTCGTCTCGCCCCTGTTCGTCGTGGGCACGCTCGGGCTGTTCCTGCCCGTGGCGCTCGTGCTGATGGTCCGCGCCACGGGGCGCGCCTACCGCGGCGACCTCGACCCCTACGGCGGCGTCCCGCTCCTCTCCGGCCTGCTCGAGCGCCTCGACCCGCCGCCGGGCCCGGGGCCCCGTGCGCCGTCCGGTCCGGCCGGGGCGGCGGGCAAGGGCCCTCTCGCGGACGACGACACGGGCGTGACTCCGTAACGCCGCGGTAAGTCCTGCGCGCTGACGTTGACGTGGCAATCGTCCCCTCCCGGCGCCCGTAGGTTCGCCGGTGGAAGGAAGGAGGGGCGCCGTGTTGGTGTCGGTACGTTCGGTGTCCGCGGCGGGCCTCGCGCTCGCCGCGTGGCTCGGGGGCGCGTGCGCCCCGTGGCTCGGCGTCGCGTACGCCCCGTGGCTCGGCGTCGCGTACGCGACGTCCGTCGCGCCGCTCACGCTCGACGAGGCCGCGGCCGAGGCCGAGGTCGTCGTGCGCGCGCGGGTCGCGAAGGCCTCGTCGACCTGGGGGCTCCACCTGGGGCGACGCGCGATCGTGACCGAGGTCGTGCTCGACCGCGAGGAGCCGCTCCGGGGCGCCCCCGTGGGCCACCTGACGCTCTTCGGCGGCGCGGTGGGCGACCACGTCATGCGCCTCGAGGGGCAGCCCTCGCTCTCGACCGGCGACGAGGTCCTCCTCCTGCTCGCCGGCGTCGGCGCGCGCGCCTGCCCGTTCGTGGGCGTGTGGCAGGGCGTCTACCACCTGCGCGAGGGCCGCGTGTGGCGCGAGGGCCGCCCCGTCGTCGACGTCGTGCGGGGCGAGGTCCTCCTCGGGCGCGACGGCGAGCGCCCCATGCGCGAGGGCGACTTCCTCGCCTGCCTCGAGGCCGCGCTCGCGCGCGCCGCGGCCCACGCCCCGGCGAAGACCGCGGCGGAGCAGGCGCCCACGCCCCGCCCGGAGGAGGCGCGATGAGCCGCGCCCGCGCCGGGGCTCGGCCCCTCGCCGTGCGGCCTCGCGCCGCGGGGCCTGGCTCGCTCGCCCTCGCCGGGCTCGGCGCGCTCGCGCTCGCGCCCCCCGGGCTCGGCTACGTGCTCATGGGCGCGCGCTGGCCGGGGGCCACGGCCGACTACCGGCTCTCGACGCAGAGCTTCCCCGCGGGCTCGGCCCAGCTCGCGCAGCTCGAGGCGGCCTTCGAGGCCTGGCACCGGGTCCAGGGCAGCGCGTTCCGGTTCCGCTACCAGGGCGCGGCCGCGAGCGGGGCGCTCGACCACGACGACGGGGTCAACGGCGTGGCCTTCTCCTCGCAGGTGGCGGGGAGCACGCTCGGCGTGACGTTCTCGTCCGACGCGGGCGGGCGGCGCCGCGAGGCCGACGTCCTGTTCAACCCGAGCACGCGCTGGTCGTTCACGGGCGCGCCCGCGCAGCGCGAGTGGGACTTCGGCTCGACGGCGCGCCACGAGCTCGGCCACGCGCTCGGGCTCGCGCACAGCGACCGGGGCTGCGCCGCGCTCATGGGCGGCGGCTGCGGCGCGAACGGGCGTGTGCGCCAGATCACGACGGACGACGCGAACGGGGTCCGGGCCCTCTACCCCGGCGCCGCCCTGGCCCCGGCCCCGACCCCGTCCCCGCCGGCCCGGCCGGACTGGACCCTCGACGCCGTCGCGGTCCGGCCGACGACGGCGGCGCCCGGGGCGCGGGTCGCGGTCGACCTCGTCCTCCGCAACGCGGGCCCGGGGGCGGCCGACGCGACCCCGGCCCTGCTCGTCGTCGCGTCGAGCAACCAGACGATCACGACGCAGGACGCGCACCTCCTGCGGATCCCGGCCCAGGCCGGCCGCTTCGGCCCGGGCGCCCGGGCCCAGGCCTCGCCGGTCGTCACGGTGCCCGCGACGGCCGCCCCGGGCGGCACCCTCTGGCTCGGCGTGATCGCGGACCCCGACGACCTCGTGGCCGAGGAGGACGAGGGCGACAACGCGCGCGGCGCCCCGCTCCGGCTCGCGGGCGGCGCGGTCGCCGGCGGCCCGGGCGGCGCGAGCCGGACGGCCTCGAGCCCCCAGGTCGCGGCGGCCGACTGGCGCGTCGAGCGCGTGACGGTGAGCCCCGACGTCGCGGCCGAGGGCGAGGTCGTCGCGGTCGACGTCGTGCTGACGAACCTGGGCGGCGACGCGGCCGGCGCGCCGGCGCTGCTCGTCGTCCTCTCGGACAACGCGGCGCTCACACCCCGCGACACGCACCTGCTCCGGGTCGCGGAGGAGCCGGCGCCGTTCCCGGCCGGAGGCCGCCGCGCGCTCCGGCTCGCGGTCGCGCTGCCCCCCGGCGCGCCCGGCGCGTGGACCCTGGGCGTGCTCGCGGATCCGGACGACGTGACGGTCGAGGCCGACGAGGACGACAACGCGGCGGGCGTCGCCATCACGATCACGCCCGCGCCCCCCGGCGCGGTCGCGGCGACGGCGCCCCCCGCGGGCCCGGCCCAGCCGGACCCCGCGGCCCCGGTCGCGGCCGGGGTGACGCCGGCGCCGGAGCCGCCGCCGAGCCAGACCGCGGCCCCGGCG
>JANJTH010000207.1 GCA_024711205.1 Planctomycetota bacterium
GGGCGCGCCGGTCGCGGCGCGGGGGCCGGGCGCCTCGAAGCGCCCGCGGCGCGGGCGACGCGGGGGGGCGGGCGGCGGCGAGCGGGGCGGCGTCGAGCGGGGCGGCGTCGAGCAGGGCGACCCCGGGGTCCTCGTGCTCGCGGACGGCGCCCAGCCGGAGGGCGAGTCGGAGGGCGAGGAGGAGGGGCCCGACCCCGACGAGCCGCTGCCGCCCGGGACGGGGCTCACGGCGGACGTCTACGACCACCAGACGCGCCTCGTGCGGGTGCCGCGGCTCGTCGGCCTCGCGCCGGCGCTCTCGCGGGTCGACCCGGTCGTGGACTTCCCCGACGACGCGTCGTTCCGGCTGCCGTTCGAGCCCGACACGTTCGCGGTCCTCTGGTCGGGCTACGTGCGCGTCGACGTCCCGGGGGTGCACCGGCTCCGGGTCGGCTCGGACGACGGGACGCGGCTCGAGGTCGACAACCTGGTCGTCGTCGACAACGACGGCCTCCACGGGCACCGCGCCGTCGAGGGCGCGCTCGAGCTGACGGCCGGGCTGCACCTGCTCCGGCTCACCTACTTCGAGAACTACGGCGGGGCGTCGTGCCGGCTCGAGTGGGCCCCGCCCGGCGCGCAGGCCTGGGCGGTCGTGCCGCAGGAGGCCCTCTACCCGATCGACACGGCGCGCGAGCGCGCGCTGCCCGTGATCGAGGCCGTCGCGCCGGCGCAGGCGCCCGCGGGCGCCCTCGTCGAGGTGCGCGGGCGCGGCTTCAGCGAGGTGCCGACGCTCCAGGAGGTCCGGTTCGGCGACGCGCTCGCGACCGTCCACGAGGCGTCCCCGGGCCGCCTGCTCGTCGCGGTCCCGCGCGGGACCGACGGCGGCCCGCTCGTCGTCGCCGTGGGCGGGGTGCAGAGCCCCGGCGTCGAGTTCGCGGTCGAGGGCGTGTTCGGGCTCCACGCGAGCTACTGGGCCTTCGAGGAGGCGCTCGAGCGGCTCGCCCCGCCGCCCGCGACGGCGCCCACGTTCGAGGCGGTCACCGGGCTCGACTTCCGGCACGAGGGCGCGTTCGGGCTCCCGTTCCCGCCCGACCGCTTCCGCGCGGTGTGGCGCGGGCGGCTCTGGACGCACCGGGCCGGGTTCACGCGCTTCGTGCTCACGAGCGACGACGGGGCGCGCCTGTGGCTCGACGGGCAGCCCGTGCTCGACCACGACGGGCTCCACGGGCCGACCGCGCGCGCGGGCGAGGCGTTCCTCGCGCTCGGCCCGCACGAGGTCGTGGTCGAGTTCTTCGAGAACGGCGGGGGCGCGACGCTCCGGCTCGAGGTCGAGGAGGAGGGCAAGCCACGCCGTCCGGTCCCGCGCGGCTGGCTCGAGCCGCCCGACGCGGTCCAGCGCCAGCGCCGCCCGGTCGTCGCGTCGGTCGACCCGCCCTCGGTCGTCCCGGGCCAGCGCGTCACGCTCCGCGGCGACGCGCTGTTCGACCCGCTGCTCTCGGGCCCGGTCGTCATGCTCGCGGGCAAGCCGCTCCCCGTGCTCGCGCCCGGGCACGCGGCGGTCACGGTCGAGGTCCCGCCGGGCTCCGACTCGGGCGACCTCGTCGTGCGCGTCGGCCCGCTCGCGAGCGCGCCCGTGCGGCTCGAGGTCGAGGGCTTCGGCTGGACGGCGGCCTACCACGACGTCGACGAGGCGCTCGCGGCGATCCCGCCGCTCGACGCGCTCGCGCCCACGCTCGTGCGCGCCGACGCCACGATCGACTTCCACGCCGACGAGGACTTCGCGCTCCCCTTCCCGCCCGACACCTTCGCGGTCCGCTGGCGCGGGCGCTGGGAGGTCCCCGTCGAGGGCACCTACCGGTTCGTGCTCGGCTCGGACGACGGGGCGCGGCTCACGGTCGGCGGCGCGCGCCTGCTCGAGGACGACGGCCTCCACGGCTACCTCGAGCGCTCGGCCGAGGTCTGGCTCCCCGCGGGCCCCGTCCGCGTCGAGGTCGAGTACTTCGAGAACTTCGGCGGCGCCGCCTGCCGCCTCCTCGTGGCCGGCCCCGACGGCGGCCCGCCGCGCCCGATCCCGCGCCCGCAGGTGCGGCCGGACTGAATTCGAGGGCTCGGGGGGAGGGCGCCGCCCTCCCCCCGAGCCCTCGAGTTCAGAAGGGGCTCCGCAGGGCGGGGGCGTCCGGGCGACGGGGAGGGGCGTCGGCGACGTGTGGGGGGGAGGGAGGCGCACCCAGGGTGCCGGTGCACGGTCCTTGGCGCGCCGGCACCGCGGGTGCGCCACGTGTCGGGCCCGCCGCCGGAGCCCCGGGGTGGACCCTCGGGCGCCTGTTTCGCTACGCCGCGCCGGCCCGCGCGACGAACCGCAGCCGCTCCTCGTCGGAGATCACCTCCAGGTTGTAGAGGTGCCACGTCAGGGCCTGGAGCCCGACGCCGAAGCGGTTCATGAGGTCCCGGAGCACGGCCTCGTCGACGCGGCGGCCGGCCAACACCTCGACGAGGCCCTGGTTGGGCATGACCAGCTCGGCCGCGAACGCGTTGGCCCGGGCCTCCGTGGGCCAGTCGGCGTGGTCGTCGCTGAGGATCGAGAAGTCCTCGCCGGGGCGCCAGTCGAAGATCAGGTGGCAGAGCTCATGTGCGAGCACCATGGCCCGCGACCAGTGCGGTCCAGCGCGGCTCGAGTTCGCGTTGACGCAGATCGTCGGCCGGTAGCTCGGCCCGACGAGGGAGAGCCCGTGCAGACCGGGGTCTCCGAGCCGGACCTCGCCGACGTCGACGCCGAGCGATCGGAGGAAGTCCGGCAGGTGGGGCGCGGGCCGGTCGTCCCAGCCGAGCTCCTCCCGGTAGGCCCTGGCGAGCCGATACCCCTCCTCCCAGGGCTTCACGAGCGGCGGAGGGCAGGGTCGCGCAGGCAGGCTGTGCGGCGTCGGTGGACCCGACCTCGCCCGTTGCACGACCTCGGCCAGCACACGTCGGTCCTCGTCGTCGAGCGACACGCTCGCGCCGCTCGCGGCCAGGGAGAACGGCGGTCGCACGGCGCTCTGATCCGCGGCCTCCCGGGCCGCGCGCACGGCCTCGCCGAGCTCCCGGCCGACTTCCGGCGGGAGCTCGGCTGCGCAGTCCGCGGCCGCGTCGAGGAGCGGAGTCAGGACCTCGGCCGCCGGGAGCCGCACGCCTCCGCGGGGCTCGAGCCACCGGATGTCGGCGCGCGTGGTCCCGAGGTCCGTCGTCCAGGAGACCTCGACGTCGTTCAGGACGCGCCGGAACACGACGTCGAGCACGGCGAGACCCGGGATCCCTGCCAGCGAGTGCCGCTCCCAGTAGGCGAGGTGCTGCTGTCGCCACGCGCGGTGCTCGCCCGCGGTCAGGGGTCGGTCCGCCTCCCGCGTCGCCGAGAGCCAGTCCGCTGCGGTCGCCGCCCGTCGCACCCGGAACGGGAAGTCCTGCTCCATGCACCACACGGGCACGCCGTCCGCGACCCAGGCCACGAAGTCGGCCAGGTCCCAGACGATCGCCGACTCGAGCCCCGCGATCGCATGCTCGTTTCGCGTCAGGCACCGCCCCGCCGCGAACAGCTCGATGCGACCGAAGGACGTGCGGTGCTCGTCCACCCCCAACCCCAGCCGCACGGCGAAGCGGTCGGTCCGCCCGAACAGGCGCTCCCAGCGCAGCGCGCCGATCACGGGCAGCCGCAGCGGGCGGGAAGCTCGCGCTGACGTTCGACCCGCCGCCGGCGCCTCGCGTCGAGGTGCCCCGCCGTCTCGAGTGCGTCGAGGACGGCCGGGTCGATCCGCGAGCCGAGCTCCGGATACCCGTGCCACTCGCCGGCCTCGAAGCGGGTCGGGCGGGCGACGAACACGGCCTCTCCGCACGCGGCGAAGAGCGCCCTGGTGGCCGGTCGATCGGGGTGCGGGACCGCCCGCGCGAGGAGCTCCTGCGCGTGCTCCGTCGACACCGACTTCTGGCACAGGGACCCGTACCCCTTGGGCTCCTTGTGCTTCTCCTTGTGGGGAACGTAGACCAGACCAGCCACGCCGCCAGCATACCTTCCCTGGGCTCGAGGCCAGGCGAGGCTTGCGTCAGCAGCCACTGGGTTGCGCACCGGAGCGGGGTCTGCAGCTCGCCTCGCGCGGCCCGCGCAAGACGCCGGCGTCCGCGCGCAAGCCCCGGCCCTGTCCGTCCGGGCGAGGCCCGCGGGACCGGCTCAGCGCCGGCCCTCGCCGATCGTCCGGAGCTGGCCGCGCCCGAGCGCGGCCAGCTCGCGCAGGAGCTCGTGGTCGGCCTCGCCGATCCCGATCACGTGCAGCTCCACGCGGCGGAACAGGTTCATGCGCTCGAGGTCGCGCAGGAGGAAGCGGCGCTCGACGTAGGGGCCGTAGTAGTGGAGCTCGTCGGCGTCGCCCTGGTCCTCGCCGGTCTCGGGGTCGCCCGCGGACATGCCCTCGATCGCGGCGTCCTCGGCGTCGAAGTCGTCCCAGCTCGGCGCGCCGTCGCTCAGCAGGAACACCGTGTCGACGCCCGCCTCGAGGCCCGCCGGCGCCACGTGCTCGTGGGCGGCGATCGGCGCGCCCTCCGTCAGGCGCCAGGCCAGGCGCAGGCCGCCGTGGAGGTTCGTGTAGCCGCGCAGCGTGCCGTGCGGGCGGTCGGGGGCGGGGCGACCGGGCGCGAGCGCGTCGAGGGCCGCCAGCGCGCGCTGTACGTTCTGCGGGGTGGCGCGCGCGAGCTGCGGCGTGAGGAGCGGCTCGGCCTTCGTCCCGAACACGACGACGGCGAAGCACATGCCGGGGCCGAGCGCGCCGAGCGAGCGCCGCAGGGCCTCGCGGGCCGCGTCGAAGCGGGTGCGGATCCGGTCCCAGGGCAGGTCGAGGCTGTCGTCGCGCTCGGCGGGCTCGCCTGGCGCCGGCGCGTCGCCCGTGCGCGGGCGGCGCAGCGCCTCGAGCTCGCCCTCGCTCAGCGGCTCGAGCATGGAGTCGGAGAGGTCGACGACGAACGCGATCCGCAGGCCGGCCCCCTCGATCCCGAAGAAGCGGGGCGCGGTCACGCCGGGGCCGGCCTGGAGCCGCGTGCGCGTCGCGCCCGCGGGCGGCTCGCCGGCCTGGGCCGCGGCGGCGCGCGCCGCGAGCA
>JANJTH010000025.1 GCA_024711205.1 Planctomycetota bacterium
TGCCCACAAGCTCAGAAACCGACAGCACTTCCTCCGTCGGGCCCGTGAGCCCTGCGTCGCCCCGGCGGGGGGCCCGTTTTCCTATCCGCTTATTGTAAACTAGGCGACGAGGCCTGTCACGCGGTATGGCGTCGACCCGCCCGAGGCGTCCGGGCGCTCGCGCGCCCGGAGCGGCTCAGGCGCTGGGCGCGTCCTCGGACCGCTTCTTCTCGAGCGCGTGGACCGCGTACGCGAAGCGGGCGTACATCTCCTGGAGCGTCGCCGCGAACTTGGAGATCGGGGCCTGGAGGGCGCCGGCCAGCATGGCCCGCGCCTCGGCCTTGCCCATGGCCGTGCGCAGGTTCTCGGCGTCCTTCGGGTCGAGGACGGCCCCGTCGAGGAGCGCGCCCTTCCACTCGACCTTCTTGTCCTTGACCTCGCGCTTCCAGTCGAAGACGGCCTGGGAGCTGGCCTTCGCCGCGCCCTCGCCCTCGCCGAACACGATGCCGATCGGGCCCGTGAAGACCTTCTCGAGGTCCTTCGCCCGGTAGCCGCGCTCGGCGAAGACCCGGCACGCGAGGTTGTTCCGCAGGACCCGGTAGCGGAGCTTCCGCGCCTGCATCGCCTTGCGGAACGCGTACGTCTGCTCGCTGTTGAGGGCGAGGGCGTTGATGAGGACGCCGCCCTCGATCCCGTCGAGGCGGGTCGAGATCTCGTTGCTCAGGTAGGTCTTGAGCTGCTTGCTCACGGTGTCTCTCCCTCGCCTACTGCTGCGCGCCCAGGAAGCCGACGTCGATGCCGACGCCCGGGCTCATCGTGGCGGACACCGAGCCCCCGAGGACGAACGTCCCCTTGGCGCCGGTCGGCTTGAGCGTCTTCACGTGCTCGAGGAACGCGTTCACGTTGTCGAGCAGCTTGTCGTCCCCGAAGCTCCGCTTGCCGAACACGACGTGCAGGTTGCCGCCGTCGTCGACGCGGTACTTCGCCTTGCCGCCCGCGAACTCGCGCACGGCCTGCCCCACGTTGGGGGTGACCGACCCTTCCTTCGGGTTCGGCATGAGCTTCTTCGGGCCGAGGACCTTACCGAGGCGGCCCACGATCCGCATCATGGCCGGGTGGGCGATCACGACGTCGAAGTCGAACCACCCGCCCTCGATCCGCTTCGCGAGGTCCTCGCCGCCGACCTCGGTCGCGCCGGCCTCGCGGGCCTGCTCGGCCGCGGGCCCCTCCGCGAAGCAGACGACCCGCTTGCTCTTGCCGATCCCGTGCGGGAACACGAACGTCCCGCGGACCTGCTGGTCGGACTTCTTCGCGTCGACGCCGAGGAGCAGGTGCAGCTCCATGGACTCGTCGAACTTCGCCGGCTTGAGCGTCTTGACGAGCTTGATCGCATCGGGGATCGCGTGCTTCGCCTGCCGGTCGCCCCGGGCCTTCTGCGCGCCCTTGAAGCGCTTGCTCGGCTTGAACGTCTTGTTCCAGCGCTTCTTCGGGCCCGTCTTGGCCGCCGTCGCCGCCGCGGCCGCCTCGAGGGCCGCCTCCGTCGCCGCCGCCGACTTCTGCCGCTCCCGGATCTGATCCCGGATGTCCTCGTCCGCCACGCCTCGCTCCTCCGCCCGGTCCACGCACCGGGCGCCGAGGGTCACTCCCCCCGGCCCCGACGCTCCCGGTGCGCCGGCCGCCCCGTCCTCGGGGCGGCCTCCCGTTCAGCTCTCCACGGCCACCCCGACGTCCGGGGAAGGCCGCGCGATCCTACCTCAGACGACCTCGATCCCCATGGACCGCGCCGTGCCCGCGACCATGCGGGCCGCGGCATCCTCCGAGAACGCGTTCAGGTCGTTCATCTTCATCTTCGCGATGTCGGCGACCTGCTGCTTCGTGACCTTGCCGACCTTGTCCCGGTTGGGGACGGCCGAGCCCTTCGCGACCTGGGCGGCCTTCGCGAGCAGGACGCTCGCCGGCGGGCTCTTGCAGATGAAGGTGAACGAGCGGTCGGTGAAGACCGTGATCTCGACCGGGATCACGAGCCCCGGCTTGTCCTTCGTCTGGTCGTTGAACTGCTTGACGAACTGGCCGATGTTCACGCCGTGCTGGCCGAGCGCGGGCCCGACCGGCGGGGCCGGGGTGGCCTGACCACCCGGGCACTGCAGCTTGACCTTGGCCTTGATTTCCTTGGGAGGCGCCATCGCTCAGCTCTCTACCTTCTCGACCTTCCAGCTCTCGAAGTCGATCGGGGTCGGCCGACCGAAGACCATGATCGACACCTTGACCATGCCCTTCTCCGGGAGCAGCTCCTCGACGGTCCCCTCGAAGTTCTCGAAGGACCCCTCGCGGATGCGCACGCGCTCGCCGACCTCGAAGTCGACGTTCACCTTGCCCGGCTCCTCCGCCTGGAGGCGCGCGAGCTGCTGCTGCATCTTCTCGACCTCGTCGGCCCCCAGCGGCTGGGGCTTGTCGGGCTCGTCGGGGCTGCCGACGAACTTGATCTGTCCGGGGGTCTCCCGGATCACGTGCCAGACCTCGGGGGGGACCTTCCCGGTCTCCTCGTCCACCTCGATCTCGGCCATGATGTAGCCGGGGTAGACCTTCCGCTCGACGGTCTTGCGCTGACCGTTCTTGATCTCGGTCACCCGCTCGGTGACGACGAGGAGCTGGGAGATCTTCTCCTGCAGATCGTGCGTCTGGACGCGGTTCCAGAGCTGCTTCCGCAGGGTGTTCTCTCGGTTGGTCCCGACGCGGAGCACGAACCAGCGCTTCATCACGAGGCTCCCAGGATCCGGTCCCAGAACGCGTCCCAGGGGACCTGGTCCCGCAGCGCGACCATGCCGGCGTCGACGAGCCCGAGGTAGACCGCGAGGATGATCACCGTGATGATCACGACGATCGAGGACGAGACGACCTCGTGTCGCGGCGCCCAGGAGACGTTCTGCATCTCCTTCTCGGTGTCGGCCAGGAAGTCCACGATCTTCGGGTGGTTGAACAGGACGTACGTCCCGACCGAGGTGCCGATCAGGAGCGCCGCGACCAGGAGGATCCGCGGGCTGATCGGGAACTCGTCGCCGAGCCGCCCGCCGAGCAGGTCGTCCTGCCAGAAGCCGAACGCGAGGTACTCGTGGAGCGAGAACAGCCCGTAGAAGAGGATCGCCGCCAGGCAGACCCCGAGCAGCCCGCGGCTGCGGGTGGCCTCGTCTGGCTTGTAGAGCTCGAGTGCCATGTGTCCTTCCGGGCGGGGCTGTCAGGGGCGCAGGGATTCGAACCCTGAACCTACGGATTTGGAATCCGTCGCTCTACCATTAGAGCTACACCCCTAGAGGGGCGCTACTTCTTGCGCTCCTTGTGAGGAACGTGCTTGCGGCAGCGCTTGCAGAACTTGGTGAGGTCGAGCTTGGGGAGGCCGCCCGACAGGCGCTTCGAGGTGCGGTAGTTCCGCTCGGCGCACTCGCTGCACTCGAGCGTGATGTACCCGCGCTGGCCCTGCTTCTTCTTCGCCACTGATGTCGCTCCGTCGTCCACGTAACGACCTCGGACCCGCCGCGGCGGGCCCGAGGTCGCGACTCGAGGCGGGCCCCCGACGCCGGGGACCCGCGCGCGAGCGGTCCGTTACTCCAGAATCTTGACGACCGAGCCGGCGCCGACCGTCTTGCCGCCCTCGCGGATCGCGAAGCGGAGCTGCTCCTCCATGGCGATCGGCGAGATCAGCTCGATCTCGACCTGGATGTGGTCGCCAGGCATGCACATCTCGGCGCCGCCCTCGAGCTTCGTCGAGCCGGTCACGTCCGTCGTGCGGAAGTAGAACTGCGGCCGGTAGCCGTTGAAGAACGGCGTGTGACGGCCGCCCTCCTCCTTCTTGAGCACGTAGATCTGCGCCGTGAACTTCTTGTGCGGCGTGATCGAGCCCGGCTTGGCGAGGACCTGCCCGCGCTCGATCTCGTCGCGCTTCCAGCCGCGGAGCAGCAGGCCGACGTTGTCGCCCGTGATCCCCTCGTCGAGCTCCTTGCGGAACATCTCGACGCCGGTGCACTTCGTCTTCTTGATCTCGGCCGAGAGCCCGACGAGCTCGACGTCGTCGCCGACCTTGATCTTGCCGCGCTCGATGCGGCCCGTCGCGACCGTGCCGCGGCCCTCGATCGAGAACACGTCCTCGACCGGCATGAGGAACGGCTTGTCGACCTCACGGACCGGGGTCGGGATGTAGCGGTCGACCTCGGCCATGAGCTTGTAGATCATGTCGGCCGCCTCGGCGTCGCCCTGCATGGCCTTGAGGGCCGAGACGCGGCAGACCGGGATCTCGTCGCCCGGGAACTCGTACTTCTTGAGCAGCTCCCGGATCTCCTCCTCGACGAGGTCGATCAGGTCGGGGTCGTCCACGGCGTCGACCATGTTCAGGGCGACGACGATCGCGGGCACGCCGACCTGGCGGGCGAGCAGGATGTGCTCGCGGGTCTGCGGCATGGGGCCGTCGACGGCCGACACGACCAGGATCGCGCCGTCCATCTGCGCCGCGCCCGTGATCATGTTCTTGATGTAGTCGGCGTGCCCGGGGCAGTCGACGTGCGCGTAGTGCCGGTTCTCCGTCTCGTACTCGACGTGCGACACGGCGATCGTGATCACCTTCGAGTCGGAGCGGACGGTGCCGCCCTTGGCGATGTCCGCGTACTGGCGGACCGAGACGTTGCTGAACTTCTTGGCGAGCACCGTCGTGATCGCCGCGGTCAGCGTCGTCTTGCCGTGGGAGATGTGACCGATCGTGCCGACGTTGACGTGCGGCTTGTTGCGCTCGAACTTTTCCTTGGCCATGGTGTGGACCCTCGTGCTTCGTGTGTCTAGGGACGTTGCCGTTCGTGTGCGCCAGAGCGGCCGGTCTGCGGGGTAGCTGCTGACGGGATTCGGACCCGTGACCTCGTCCTTACCAAGGACGTGCTCTACCAACTGAGCTACAGCAGCGAATGAGGCGATCTCGCGAGAAGAGCGGGCGATGGGACTCGAACCCACGACGAACGGCTTGGAAGGCCGACGCTCTACCACTGAGCTACGCCCGCGACGTGCGCTCCTTCAACCGTTTGGGCCGAGAAGGATTCGAACCTTCGAAGGCGTGAGCCATCAGATTTACAGTCTGACCCGTTTGGCCGCTTCGGTATCGACCCAAGCTGGACATGCCGTGAGCTAGCGGCGGGAGCCGAACCCGCAACCTTCCGCTTACAAGGCGGATGCTCTACCGATTGAGCTACGCTAGCCGATCCTCCGCGCCGACCTTCACCGCGAAGGGCGGCAGATGGAAGCGCCCATCTATAGCAGGTGGGCGCCCCCGTGCAAGTGGGAATCCGATCGCGATCGGACCCCCGCCAGCGGGCGGACAGGATACGCGCCGTCGGGGCCGCCGCAACGGACACGGCGCGATCGCCGCTCCCCGGCGCCGGCGGCCCGCGTCACCGGGCCAGGACCCCGGCCTCGATCCGGCGGACCCCGGCCCGGCGCAGCGCCCTGGCCGCCGCGCGCAAGGTCGCGCCGCTCGTGCGGATGTCGTCGACGAGCAGGACCGGGCGGCCACGGACCGCGCCCGGCGCGGCGCAGCGGAAGGCCCCGGCGACGACCTCGTCCCGGGCGTCGCGATCGACGCCGTGGAGCGGGGGGGTCGTCCGGTGCCGCTCGAGGGCGGCCACGAGCGGGCGCCCGAGGCCCTCGGCGACCCCGGCCGCGAGCGCGGCGCCCTGGTCGTAACCCCGGGCGATCCGCCGCCAGCGGTGCACCGGGACCGGGACGACGAGGAGGTCCGGCGTCGAGGCCCAGGTCGGGTCGAGGGCGGCGAGGTGCGCGGCGAGCGCGAGGCCGAGCGGCGGGCACAGGTCCTCGCGCCCCTCGTACTTCACGGCGTGGAGCAGGCGCCGCGCGACGCCCCGGTAGCGCCACAGGGCCGTCGTCCGCGCGACGCCGCCGAGGGGGACGCCGCGGCACGCGGCGCAGCGGCGCGACGGGGCGGCGTGCGGCCCCCGGGGCGCGCCGCAGCCCAGGCAGGCCCCGTCGATCGGCCCGAGCCGGCCCCGGCACCCCGGGCACAGGGCGCTCGCCCACGCCTCGTGGCGCGCCGGCCCGCCGGGAGGCAACGGGCGCCTGCACGTGACGCAAGCCCGCGGCGCCAGGAGCGACGCGAGCCCCGCCGCGAGCTCCAGGCCCCGCGCCGCGAGCGCGCCGGCGACCCCCCGCGCCGCCGTCGTCCCGGACCATGCCATGAGGCCCTCCTCGGGCCGCGCCAGGGTGGCGCGCCGAGGCGAACCGATACCGTACCGACCGGGGGGCGCGCGTCGGCCAGGTGGCCGACCTCCCCGCTCCGCGGCCGTGGGGCCGGCCGGGGAGCGCGCCCCCCGCGAATCCAGCGCGGGCGCGCGCGCGAACCCATGGCAGATCGGGCGCGTCGCCCGGAGAGGAGTCGCCGGTGCAACCCGTCAACCCCCAGGTCGAGCACCTCCCGTCGAGCCCGACCCCGTCCCCGGGCTGCGCCTGGTGCGCCGGCGCGGCCCGCGCCGCGAGCGCCTCGCGCCCGCTCCGCCTCTGCGCGGCCTGCGAGGAGCTCTACGTCCTCTACACGGCGCTGGGCTGACGTGACCCCCACCCACGCCCCCCCCGCGCGGGTCCTCGTCACCGGCGCGACCGGGCTCCTCGGCGCGGCCCTGGTCGCCCGGCTGCGCGGCCGCGGCGCGACCGTGACCGCGCTCGCGCGCGACCCCGCGCGCGCGCTGGCCGCCGTGCCCGGGTTGGCCCGCGCCTGGCCGTG
>JANJTH010000035.1 GCA_024711205.1 Planctomycetota bacterium
CCAGGCGTGGCAGGTCGCGGCCGCGTTCGGCGCGGTCGTCGGCGTCGCGACCGCCGTCGCCCGGGCCGCCGGGGTCGGGCTCGCGACGGGCGCGCTCTCGGCCTTCGCCGCCGCGCTCGCGCTCGCGGCCCTCCTGACGGGGCAGCGCGGCGCGGCGCTCCTCTGCCCGGCGACGGCCGCGGCCGGGCTCGCGCTCCTGGCCTGGGCGCGCTGGCGACAGCACCGCGCGACCCGCTACGCCGTGACGGCCACCGAGGCGACCGTGGGGCAGCCCGAGCGCTACCTGATCCGCTTCCCGCAGCGGGCGCCCCCGGTCGTCGTCGTGGACCGCTTCGGGCGCGGGCTCGGCGACGTCGTGTTCGCGCCCGCCGAGGGCTCGCTCACGACGCGGGACGGGGTCGTGTTCCGCGTCCCGGCCCAGGCCCGGCGCTTCGTCCGCGTGGCCGACCCCGAGCGGCTGCTCGCCGCCCTCGCCGGCGCCGCCCGCGCGCCAGGCCCGGCCGGCGCCGAGGACGGCGCGGGCGCGGCGACCTGACCCCGGGCGGCGGCGCCGCCGCCGGGCCCTACTCGGCGTTCGTGACGTCGAGCCGGAGCGCGGGCCCGCCCCCGGTCTCCTCGGCGCCGCGGGTCGCCTCGGGGTGGAGGCGGCGCCGCAGCGCGAGGAGGGCCTCCGCGACCTCGAGCGCGCTCCCGGGCCGGCGCGCGGGCTCCTTCTCGAGCGCGCGGTGCACGAGCGCCGCGAGCTCGGGCGGGCAGTCGGGCCGGTAGCCGAGCAGCGGCGGCGCCGGGTCCCGGCAGATCTCGAGCAGGACCCGCGGGCTCGACGGGATGAACGGCGGGCGCCCGGCGAGGAGGTGGTAGAGGGTCGCGCCGAGCCCGTAGATGTCGGTCGCGGGCCCGACCAGCTTCGCCTCGGTCGCCTGCTCGGGGGACACGTAGGCCAGCGTGCCGAGGCCCTCGCCCGTCGACGTGAGCGACTCGACGGAGTCGAGCTCCTTGGCGATCCCGAAGTCCGCCAGCTTGGCCGTGCCCCGCGGGTCGAGCAGGATGTTCGCAGGCTTCACGTCGCGGTGGACGACGCCGACGCGGTGGGCGGCGTCGAGGCCACGCGCGACGTGCTCGCCGATCTTGAGCACCTCGTAGATCGGCAGGGGCCCGCTCGTCACGCGGTCCTTGGCGGACGGGCCGTTCACGAGCTCCATGACGAGGTAGGCCCGGCCGAAGCTGAGGCGCACGTCGTGGACCTCGAGCACGTAGGGGCTCTCGATCTTGCAGCACACCCGCCCCTCGCGGAGGAACCGCTCCTGGCCCTGCTCGTCCACGTCGAGGTCGGTCCGCAGGACCTTCACCGCGACGAGGCGCCCGAGCAGGTGCTGGCGGGCCGCGTAGACGCGCCCGGTCGCGCCGCGGCCGATCTCGCCCAGGACCTCGAACTCCTCGCGCGGGAGGAGCGGCTCGTCGAGGCGCTGCGTGCGGGCGCGCTCGCGCTTGGCCTTGTCGTCGATCCCCCCCAGGTCGACGCGGAGCCGGTGCGCCCCGAGCTCGATCGAGTCGCCGAGCGCGGCGAGCGTGGGGGTCCGCGGCGCGAGCCGCCGCCCGTCGTGGAACGTGCCGTTGCGGCTCCCGAGGTCGGTGACGAACAGCCCCTCGGGCCGGAGCTCGACGGCCGCGTGGCGGCGCGAGATCCGCTCGTCGTCCACGGAGATCGCGACGTCGGGGGCGCGCCCGACGACGAACGTCTGGCCGAGGCGCACGATCCACTCGCGGCCGAGCTCGCGGCCCGCCTCGACGGTCAGGCGCGCGAACACGCGGCGCTCTCGGGGGTGGGGGCCGGGGTGGGGGCGACGCCGGACGCGGGGCGCGCGGACGGGGCGACCTCGCCCGGGAAGCCGAGCTGGCGGAGCGCCTCGTAGACGGCGATCGACGCCGCGTTGGCGAGGTTGAGCGAGCGGACGCCCGGGGCGAGGAGCGGCAGGCGCAGCGCGCGCCCCTCGGCCTCGGCCGCGGCGACGACGTCGTCGGGGAGCCCGCGCGCCTCGTCGCCGAACAGGAGGCAGTCGCCGGGCGCGTAGGCGACGTCGGTGTGGCGGCGCGAGGCGCGCGCGCTGAAGGCCCAGGTGCGTGCTCCCGGCGGCAGCGCCGCGGCGAGCGCACCCAGGTCGGGCCAGCGGACGCAGTCGACCTCGTGCCAGTAGTCGAGCCCGGCCCGCCGGCAGGCGCGCTCGTCGGTCGAGAAGCCGAGCTGCCCCACGAGGTGGAGCCGCCCGCGCGTCGCCATCGTCAGCCGGCCGATCGTGCCGGTGTTCCCGGGGATCAGGGGCCGGAGGAGTGCCACGTGGAGGAGCGGCGCCACGGGGGCAGGATAGCAGGGCGCGCCCGGACTGCCCGCCCGGCGCCGCACCCGGCCGGCGCGGCCCCCCGGGGTAGCATGCGCCGCGGTGACGACGACGGTCCGGGTCATGACGCTGAACGCGGCCCACGGGCGGGGGACCGCGTTCCACCAGGCGTTCGTCGGCCGGCGGCGCGTGCTCGAGAACCTCGAGGCGATCGCGGCCCTGGTCCTGGCCGAGGCGCCGGACGTCGTGGCGCTGCAGGAGCTCGACGCGCCGTCGGCGTGGAGCGGCGGGTTCGACCACCTCGAGCACCTCGCGGCGCTGACGGGCTACGCGCACGCGTTCCACGGGATCCACGCCCGGTTCGCCCGCCCGCGGATCGCCTACGGGACGGGCGTCCTCTCGCGCCACCCGCTCGAGGGGGGCGAGAGCGCGCGGTTCGCGAAGAACGCGCTCGACACGAAGGGCTACGTGGTCGCACGGGTCCGCGCCCCCGGCGGCGCGGTCGACGTCGTGTCGGTGCACCTCGACTTCAAGCGCACGAGCGAGCGGCGCCGGCAGCTCGAGGACGTGAGCGAGCACCTCGCGCGCCGCGGCGGCGGGGCGCCGCTCGTCGTCGCGGGCGACTTCAACTGCCCGCTCGACGGGCGCGGAGACGTGCTGGGCGCGTTCGCGCGCCGCCACGGGCTGGCCGCGGCCGAGGCCCCCGCGCCGTCCTTCCCGGCCCGCCGCCCGCGGCGCAGCCTCGACCACGTGCTCGCCTCGGCGCCGCTCGCGATCGTCGAGCAGCGGGCGATCCTGGCCGCGGTCTCCGACCACCTCCCCGTGCTCGCGGTCCTCGACGGCGCGCGCGAGGCCGCCACACCACCCGACCACGACCAGGCCCTCGCCGCGGGCGCCTGAGCCCCCCCGCTCGCTCCCCGCCCCCGGAGCCCGCGCCCGTCCTCGTCCGCGTTGTCGAGCCGACCGCCCCGCCTCCCTCCTCTTCTCCGTCCTCCCTTCCCGAGGTGGCGACCGCCCTCCGTACCCGGAGCCCGCGCTCGTCCGCGGTGGTGCTGGTGAGGTGGGTGCTTCGCTCCTCCTCTTGTCCCTCCTCTCCTTCCGAAGCGGCGACCGCCCTCCGTACCCGGAGCCCGCGCTCGTCCGCGGCGGTGCTGGCAAGGCGGAGGCGTCGTCACCGGTGCCGGAGGCACCATGACGACGCCTCCAACGCAGCCAGCGCCGTCGCGGACGAGCGCGCGGGGCCTGCCTACTTCAAGATTCGGCGGATCTCGGTCCAGTAGGTGGGGCTCTCGTTGCCGAGCGCCCAGATCGACAGCCCGCCCGCGCCGTACTGCCGCACGACGTCGCACTTCGCCGCGATCGCCCGGTCGTCCTGGAACCAGACGGTGTGGTCGACGCCCTGCTCGTCGCGGTAGTCGAACGTCGTCTCGCCGCGCGTCGCGTCGAAGCGCATGCCCGCGGCGCTGCGCGCGAGCCGCGGCTGGGCCGTGTTCCAGGTCACCGAGCGGATCGGGTCGGTCTGGTTGAGCGGCCAGTCGTAGCCGTAGAAGGGGATCCCGATCTGGATCTTCCCGGCCGGCATGGTCGTGACCGCGTAGTCCATGACCTGGCGGATCCAGGTCACGGGCGCGATCGGCCCCGGCGTGCGCGACCAGGGCCCGCTGTAGCCGTAGGTCATGATCTTCACGCGGTCGGCGAGCGGGGCGAGCGCCGGGTAGTCGTAGCCGCCCCAGCTCTGCGACCCGGCGCGCTTGCCCGGGATCGTGAGCGAGAACACCTTGCCGCGCGCGCGCACGGCCTGCGACATGTCGGCCATGAAGCGCGTGAAGTCGTCCTTGCGGGCGGTCGTCGCGTGCTCGAAGTCGACGTCGACCCCGTCGTAGCCGAAGCGGTCGAGCAGGTCGAGGACGGCCTGGATCGTGCGCGCGCGCCGGGCCGGGTCGTCCATGACGGCGGGGAGGACCGCCGAGGAGTGCACGTCGAGGATCGTGGGGATCAGCTCGCCCTGCCGGTCCCGCACGAGCTGGTGCCGCGTCGCCGACTCGACCCCGGCGTGCGCCGTGAGGCTCCCGTCGCTCTGGAGCGCGTAGCCGAACAGGTTCACCTCGTCGAGCCCGTTGCCCACGTTCTGGCGCAGCGTGTCGTCGCCCGTGGCGTAGGCCCAGTACGGGAGCCAGCCCGAGACGCGGTAGCGCGGGCCCGACGGCGCCGGGACCTGACCGGGCTGCGTCGTCGCGCCCGAGGGCGTCGATCCGGCGCTCGTGGTCGTCCCGCTCGTGGTCGTCGCGCCCGCGGCCGTCGTGCCGGAGGTCGCCCCGGCGGTCGTCGCGGCCGAGGCGAAGGGCCCGGCTCCTCCGCCCCGGCTGCTGCTCCCGCAGCCCGCCGCGAGGCTCCCGAGGACGAGCAGCGCGCACGCGCCGAGCAGCCGAGTCGAGCCCACTGGACACCCCCACGGGGCCCGGCAGGCCCCCCGGGACGACTAGCCAGCGGGGGGTGGCCTTCGTGCAGAAGCTCGCGGCACGCCCGGAGTTGTGCGGACTCCGCCCACGCGCGCGCGCGCCGCACACCCTCGCCTGCCCCTCCCGTGCTCGTTCCTTCCGGCCTGCCTGTCCTCGCCTGGCTCCGTCGAGGCGCCCCGCCGCCCGCGCGGGGCAGCGTGCTCCCGCAGGCCGATCCGCGGCTCCATCCCCATCGACCTTCGGGGAGCTCCTTCGGAGCTCCCCGAGAGTCGTCAGGCCCGGAACAGGAGCGACGTGGGCCGCTCGAGGAGGTCGGCCAGGAACCGGACGAAGCGCGCCGCCATGGCCCCGTCGATCAGGCGGTGGTCGTAGCTCAGGCTGAGCGGCATGAGCAGCCGCGGGACCGGCCCCGCGGGCCCCGGCCGGTACTCCTCGCGGGCGCGCGACACGCCGAGGATCGCGACCTCGGGCCAGTTCACGATCGGCGTGAAGCCCGTCCCGCCGATCCCGCCCAGGTTGCTGATCGTGAACGTCCCGCCGCGCATGTCGTCGCGCTCGAGCTTCCGCGCGCGGGCCTTCGCGGCGAGCGCGTCGAGCTCGCCCGACAGCTCGACCACCGACTTCCGGTCGCAGTCGCGCACGACCGGCACGAGGAGCCCGTGCTCGGTGTCGACGGCGACGCCCAGGTGCCAGTGCTGCTTGCGGACGAGCTCGCCCCGGGCCAGGTCGAGGCTCGCGTTGAGGTCGGGGAACTGCTTCAGCGCGACGACCGACGCCTTGAGGAGGATCGCGGTCATCGTGAGCTTCACGTCCGGGCGCTCCTGCCGGAACGCCTTGCGGCCGGCCTCGAGCTCGGTCACGTCGGCCAGGTCGTGGTGCGTCACGTGCGGGATCAGCGACCACGCGCGCGCCATGGCCTCGGCCGTGCGCTTGCGGATCGCCGAGAGCGGCTCGCGCTCGACCGGCCCCCACTGCGCGAAGTCGGGGAGCGCCGGCGCGGGCCCGGGGCCGCCGCCGCCGCCACCGGCGGCCCGGGCCGAGAGCTGCGCCGCCACGTCCTCGAGCGTGATCCGCCCGCGCTCGCCCGTGCCCGTCACCTGCGTCAGGTCGACGCCCAGGTGCCGCGCGAGCTTGCGCACGGCCGGCCCGGCCGGGATCGTGCCCGCGGCGGCGGACGAGGCCGCGGGGGCGGCCTTCGCCGGCGCGGGCGCCGCGGCCTTCGCCTGCGCGGACGCCGCGGCCTTCGCCGGCGCC
>JANJTH010000166.1 GCA_024711205.1 Planctomycetota bacterium
GGGGGCGAGGCCCGGGCGCTCGACCAGGGCGAGCAGCGCGCGGCTCGCCGCGAGGTAGCGCGCGGCCGCGGCGGCCTCGGGCTCGTCCACCTGCGCCGCGGCCGCCGAGGCCTCGAGCGCCGGAAGGGCCGCGCGCGCGGCCGGCACGTCCTCGAAGAGCAGGCCTGCGTGGGCCTCGAGCTCGCGCGCGAGCGCAGCGGCGGCCACGTCCCCGTCCACCTGCGCCGGCGTCGGGGCTGGCGGGTGCTCCTCGCGGGCCGGCGTCGGCTCGGGCTCGACGCGGGCGGGCGAGGTCGGCGCGGGCTCGCGCGGTGGGGTGGGCGGAGGCTCGACGCGGGGAGGCGGGGTGAGCTCGCCGGCAGGCGCGGGCTCGCCGGTGGGCGCCGGGGGCGCCGGCTCGCGAGGGTCCTCCGCGAAGGCGACGGGGGCTGGCCCGGGCGCAGGCGGGCCGCCAGGTCGGAGGCCGAGCACCACGCCCAGCACGGTCGCGAGCGCCGCGGCGACCGCCACGAGGGCCGCCCCCGGGAGCCCCCGCGGCGTCGTCGTCGCGCCGGCCCCCGCGGTCGGGGGGGGCGCGGTCAGGGCCACGGTCGGCCTTCGGTCGGAGGCGCGCGCGGCCCGGCCGGACCCCGACCCCTGGGGGCGGACCCGGTCGGAGGCGCGCGCCGCGGGCACGATCGCCGTCGTCGCGGACGCCACGACCGGCCCCTCGGGGAGGTCCCCCGCGAGCGCGCGGTCGAGGTCGCGGACCGCGAGGGCCGCCGTCGCGTAGCGGGCGTCGCGGTCCCGCGCCGCGAGGCCGGCGATCACGCGCGCGGCGGCCTCCGAGACGTCCGGGCGGACCGTGCGCGGGTCGGGGAGGTCCTTCTGCACGTGGCGCGAGAGGATCTGGAGCGCGGAGGTCTCCCCGTCCTCCGCGAACGGGACCTTGCCCGTGAGCATGCGCCACAGGCAGAGCCCGAGCGCGTAGAGGTCGGCGCGCACGTCGAGCGGCTCGCCCAGCGCCTGCTCGGGCGCCATGTAGAGCGGGGTCCCGAGCACGACGCCGGTCTGCGTCACGTTGCCGGCGTCGCCCTCGCGCCGCGCGAGCCCGAGGTCGGCGAGCTTCGGCGTGCCGTGCGCGTCGATCAGGATGTTGTCGGGCTTCACGTCGCGGTGGACGACGCCCTTCCCCTCGGCGAACGCGAGCCCCGAGGCCACGCCCCGGGCGATCCGCAGCGCCTCGGGCTCCTCGAGCCGCCCGCCGCGCGTGGCCAGGAGGCCCTCGACCGAGCCGCCCTCGAGGAACTCGAAGGCGATGTAGTGGACGCCCGAGGCCGGGTCGGTGCCCTGGTCGATCACGGCGACCACGTTGGGGTGCTGGAACAGCGCGGCGGCCTTCGCCTCCCGGTGGAACCGCAGCACGAACTCGACGTCGCCCGCGAGGCGCGGGGGCAGGACCTTCAGCGCGACGAGCCGGTCGAGGCTGCGCTGGCGGGCCAGGAAGACCTTGCCCATGCCCCCCTCGCCCAGCTCGCGGACGAGGACGAAGCCGCCGACCTCGCGGACGACCTGCGGCGGCGGAACGGCTCGAGCGGCCAAGGGCACCCCCGTCCTGGGACAACGCGCGAGGCGCCGCGGGGTCTCGCGCCCCCGTGCGGCGCCCGCCCGGGCGGGCGCTCGCGTCGAGGCCACGCCGCGCTCGGGCCGGACGGCCCCAGTGTGCATCACGCGCGACCGCCGCGCACGGCGGGGAAAAAGGCCGCGAGGCCGAGGGCCCGACCGGTCCGGTCGGGCCCTCGGCCTCGCGGGTGCGGCGGGAGGGCCGCGGCTCAGTTCGAGGGCGCGGCCGGCTTCGGCTGGCACTCGGCCGGCTTGGCGTCCTCGCAGCCGTTCGGGCCGCAGTCCTCGGGCGGGCAGTCCTCGGGCGGGCAGTCGACAGGCGGGCAGGCCGCCTTCTGCTCGGGCGCGCAGGCCGCCTTCTCCGCGGGCGAGCACTCCGACTTGGTCGGCGCGGCCACGGGCAGGGCCTCGCCGGCGCAGCAGCCGTCCTGCTTCGCCACGGGCGCGGTCGGCGCCGCCGGCGCCGCGATCGGGGTCGTCGCCTCGCCGGCGCAGCAGCCGCCGTCGCCCGCCGCGATCCCGGCCGGCGCCGGGGCCGCCACCGGGGCCGTCACGGCGACGTCGGCGCCGGCCGCGACCGGGAGCGTCGACGGGCAGCACGAGTCGCCCTGCGCGGCGATCGCGTCGCCCTGGACCGTCAGCGCGGCGGGCGCGGTCACGGCGTCGTTCGCGGCCGGGGCCTCGCACGAGGACGTCAGCAGGCAGCGGCCCGTCGCCAGGAAATACCCCTCGGCCCCGACCCAGCCGGCGGCCACGACGGCGACGAGCGGGGTCAACACGGCGGTGATCTTCATCCTTGCAGCTCCTTCAGATGGTTCTGGATGGCGTGGTCTGGACAGCCTAACACCGGCGCGCCGCCCCGTATTCCCGGGCGCCCGGAACCGCCCGCGGCGGCCGCGTGTTACGCTCGTCGGACCCCGTCCGTCGCCGGGCGCCGGGGCGGCAGCGGGTGCATGCTCGTCGACTTCGACGACGTCTTCTGTCGGCACGCCGTCGAGCACGGCTACGTGACCGCCGACGACATCCAGGCCGCCCGCCGCCTGCAGAAGGAGGAGGCCGGGCGCGGCCGGCGCTACTACGTGGGCCAGCTCCTGATCCGCGAGCGGCGGCTCTCCTGCGAGCAGTTCCTCGCGATCGAGCACGCGCTCGACCAGCGGATCTACGAGTGCGCGCGCTGCAAGGCCCGCTACGGGCGCGACGAGCTGGCCCGGGGCGAGGTCGCCTGCGGGGGCTGCGGCGAGCGGCTCCGGCTCGACGGGCACGGCAAGCTGACGGTGGCCGAGATCCTCGCGAGCCGCGACCCGCGCGACCTCACGATCTCGCTCGGCGGCCCGCCGGGCGGGGGCGCGGCCCCCCCGCGCCGCGCCCGGAGCTCGGAGCGCCGGCCCGCGGCGTCGCGGCGGACCCGCCGCGAGGTGCTCGAGGTCGAGACGAGCGACCTCGAGGGGCTCGAGCGCTACGAGATCCTCGAGGAGCTCGGGCGCGGCGGCATGGGCGTCGTGTTCAAGGCCCGCCAGATCGACATCGACCGCCCCTGCGCGCTCAAGGTGATCAAGGCCGGCCCGAACGTCACGGACGTGCAGATCAACCGCTTCGTGCAGGAGGGGAAGAGCGCGGCCCGCCTCGCGCACCCGAACATCATCACGATCTACGACTGCGGGCGCTTCCACGACCTGTTCTACGTCGCCATGGAGTTCATCGCCGGGCGCTCGCTCGCGCAGGTCCTCGCCGACGAGGGGCGCGTGCCGGTCGACCGCGCGCTCCCGCTGCTGCTCGACGTGCTCGCGGCCGTGCAGTACGCGCACGAGCACGGCGTGATCCACCGCGACCTCAAGCCCGCGAACATCCTCGTCGACGAGGAGCGCGACCGCGCCCGGCTGATCGACTTCGGGCTGGCCAAGGACCACGAGCAGGGGCTCGAGCTGACGCAGGAGGGCCAGATCCTCGGCTCGCCCTTCTACCTCTCGCCCGAGCAGACGCGCGGGCACAGCAAGGACGTCGACGGGCGGGCGGACATCTTCGCGCTCGGCGTGATCCTCTACGAGGTCCTCACGGGCCAGCGCCCGTTCACGGGCCGCTCGGCGGCCGAGGTCTACTCGAAGATCCTCCACGGGCGCCCCGTGCCGCCCGGCGCGCTCGAGCCCGAGGTCGACCAGGAGCTGCAGGCCCTCCTGCTCAAGGCGCTCGAGAAGGACCCGCGCGACCGCTACCCCGACGCCGCGGCGTTCGCGGCCGCGATCGAGCAGTACCGCGCGACGCGGTCGGCGCGCGGCGGGCGGGCCAAGGGCAGGTCGACGACCTCGATCCGGGCGCGGCCGGCGCGGCCGTCGACGCGGGCCGGGCGCGTCGCGACGTCGCCCGAGCGGCCCGCCTTCGACCGCCGCGCGCTCGAGGGCGGGCCGCTCGGGCGACGTCGCGACGCGCCCGGCCCGCGTCGACGGCCGCGCCGGCCGCGCCCGGATCGAGGTCGTCGACCTGCCCTTGGCCC
>JANJTH010000407.1 GCA_024711205.1 Planctomycetota bacterium
CGTGATCCGGCCCGGGTCCCTCCTAGACGCCCGTCGAGCGCTGGACGCCGGGGAGCGGCGGCGCCGCGAGCGGGTCGGGCGCGCGCGCCGCGCGCCGCGCCTGCGCGTGCGCCTCCTCGTCCGCCGGGCCCGTCCGCCCTCGCCCGCTCGTCATGCGCCGCGCCCCCCGACCCGGGCCGCGAGCGTGGCAAATCCGGCATGACGCAGCAAGAATTGCCGCGGGCGTCCCTCCTGTCCGCCTGCGAGGTCGTGACTTGCCGCGCTCGCGCCGGGCGGCGCGCCGCTTGCGAGGTCCGGGTCGGCGGGGCGCGCGGCGCGACCCGGCTCCCCGCCAGGAGGTCCGTCATGCCCCCGGAGCACGCCCACCTGCTGCTCGTCCACCTGCCGATCGTCGGCCTGCTCGCGGCGCTCCTGCCGCTCGCCTGGGCCGTCGCCCGCGGCGACCGCACGGCCGCCGGGCTCGGCCTCGCGCTCGCGGCCCTGTTCGGCGCGGCGACGCCGCTCGTGGCCCGCACGGGCGAGGCCGCCGAGGAGCGCTTCGAGGACGGCCCGCTCGCGCTCGACGCCGAGGGCGCGCGCTGGCTCGAGGTCCACGAGGACCGGGGCGAGGTCGCCGCGGTCGTCGCCTCGGCCGCGGCCGCGGCCTGCGCCGTCGGCCTCGTCCTCCTCGTGCGGGCGCCGGCGCTCCCCCCGCGCGCGCTCGCGGGCGCCGGCGCCGCGGCCTGCGTCTTCGCCTTCGCCGCGCTGGCCTGGGCGGGCGAGGCCGGCGGGAAGATCCGGCACCCCGAGCTGCGCGGCGGCGCGACGGCCGCCGCCCGGCTCGGCGGCCTCGACGTGCCCGCGCGGGGCGGCCACGCGCACGACGACTAGCGCCCCGGCCCGCGCGCGCTCAGAACAGGCCGTCGACCGAGAGGTAGCGCTCGCCCGTGTCGTAGCAGAACGTCAGCACGCGCGCGCCGTCGGCGATCGCCGGGAGCTTGCGCGCGACGGCCGCGAGCGAGGCCCCGGTCGACACACCCGCGAAGATCCCCTCGGTCCGCGCGCACCGGCGCGCGTGCTCGAAGGCCTCCTCCTCCTCGACCGCGACGACCTCGTCGACGACGTCGCGGTGGAGGTTCCCGGGCACGAACCCGGCGCCGATCCCCTGCAGCCGGTGCGGGCCCGGGGCGCCGCCCGAGAGCACGGGGGACTTCGCCGGCTCGACCGCGACGACGCGCAGGGCGGGGAGCGTGCGCTTGAGCATCTCGGCCACGCCCGTGAGGTGCCCGCCCGTGCCGACGCCCGTGATCAGCCAGTCGAGGCCGCCCGGGAAGTCGCGCAGGACCTCGGCCGCGGTCGTCCGCTGGTGCACATGCACGTTGGCCGGGTTGTCGAACTGCTGCGGGATCCAGGCGCCCGGGAGCTCGGCCGCGAGCGCGTCCGCGCGCGCGATCGCGCCCTTCATGCCCAGCTCCTTGGGCGTCAGCTCGAGCCGCGCCCCGTAGGCGGCCAGGATCCGCCGGCGCTCGATCGACATGGACTCGGGCATGACGAGCACGAGCGGGTAGCCCTTGACGGCCGCGACCATGGCGAGGCCGATCCCCGTGTTCCCGGACGTCGGCTCGACGATCGTGCTCGCGCCCGGGCGGAGCAGCCCGCGCGCCTCGGCGTCCTCGACCATCGCGAGCGCGATCCGGTCCTTGATCGAGCCGCCCGGGTTCGCCCGCTCGAGCTTGCACCACACCTCGACGCGCTCACCGAACAGGCGGCGCAGGCGCACGTGCGGGGTGTTGCCGATCGTGTCCAGGATCGTCTCGGCGCGCATGGTCCCTCTCCTGGGCCCCGGGGGCCCGTGGTCGGCTCGGGTCGTTCAGATGTGGTAGTCGAGCCCGTCGTCGGCCGGGCCGCGCGTCGCGACGTCGCTCCCGTAGGTCACGGCCGAGCCCGGGGGCACGCTGCGCGTGACCCACACGTTCCCGCCGATCACGCTCCCGCGCCCGACGACCGTGTGGCCGCCCAGGATCGTCGCGTTCGCGTAGACGACGACGTCGTCCTCGAGCGTCGGGTGGCGCTTCCTGCGCGCCATGCGCTTGCGGACGCTCAGCGCGCCCAGCGTCACGCCCTGGTAGAGCTTCACGCGGTCGCCGAGCACGGCCGTCTCGCCGATCACGACGCCGGTCCCGTGGTCGATCGCGAAGCTGGCCCCGATCCGGGCCCCGGGGTGGATGTCGATCCCGGTCAGGCGGTGCGCGTGCTCGGCCACGAGGCGGGGCACGAGCGGGACCTCGAGCGCGTGGAGCGCGTGCGCGACGCGGTGGAGCGCGACGGCGAGGAACCCGGGGTAGGCCAGGATCACCTCGTCGACGCTCACGGCGGCGGGGTCGCCCTCGGCGAGCGCGCGCGCGTCGAGGAGGAGCGACGCGCGCAGGGCGGGCAGGCCGCCCAGGAACGCGGCGACGGCGGGCTCGACCCCGCCGGGCGGCGTCGTGGGCGGGGACGCGAGGACCCCGCGCAGGAGGGCCGCGAGCGCGTCGGCGTCCGCGGCCACGTCGTCGGGCGCGCAGCGGGGCGCGCGGCCGAAGTGCGGGAACAGGAGCGCGAGCGCGGCCCCGGCGAGGTCCTCGCAGCGCGCGCGCAGGTCGCGCGGGAGCGCGTGCGCGGCGCGGGCCTGGGCGAGGAGGTCGACGAACGCGGGGTCGAGCACGGGGCACGACGCTACGCGCCCGCGGCCCGGCCGGGAAGGACGGGCCGGCCCGCTCCGGGGCGCCCGGCCGACCCGGCTCGGCCCGGTCGCGCGCTCAGGTCGGCGCCCACGTCGCGGCGTCGAGCGGGGCCTCGAGCCGGGCCTCGAGCGTGACGCCGCGCCCGAGGTCGAGGCGGAGCGTGCCCGGGGGGCCCGGCAGGACGGCGCGCGGGGGCGGCAGGCAGGCAGGCCCGAGCGCGACGAGGCCGAGCGGGCCCTCGGGGGCCGCGAGCGCCCACACGACGGCGACCCAGGAGCGCGCCGCGAGCGCGCGCACCTCGCTCGTCGTCGTGACCGCGAGCGCGAGGAGCTCCTCCGGGGCGTCGCCGTCGCCGGGCAGCGCGCCCAGGGCGAGCAGCGTCGGCGCGCCCGGCGCGTAGCGCGGCCCGCCTGCGCGCGCCCCGCGGCGCCCGCTCTCCTCCTCGGGGACGCGCTCGCCCGCGGCCCGATGGCTTGACCCACCTGGAGCGCGAAGCCATGCAGCTGCGGCAGGCGCAGGACAGCGGCGCGGACGCCAGCCATGCGCGGGCCCTGGCCATGCTGCATGACGCGAATTACCTCGCGGCCAAGGCGTCCATC
>JANJTH010000438.1 GCA_024711205.1 Planctomycetota bacterium
GGCGCGGAGGCCGACCGCGCCGCGGTCGTCGCCCCCGCCGCGCGCTCGGCGACGATCACCACGACCCGGGCCCGGGTCGCTGGTTCCTCCGCCGTCGCCGCCTCGTTCATCGCGCGCCTCTCCAGGGGGCGAGGATCTTACCCGGGCCCCCCGGGGCCCGCAGCACCCCCTCAGAGCCCGGCCCCGCCCGCGGGGGCTACTCGTCGAGGATGAACGTGATCGCCATCTGGACCCGGTACTCGGTGATCCGCCCGCCCTCGATCTTCGCCTTCTGCTCGAGCACCTTGAGCCCGGTCATCCCCCGGAGCGTCCGCGACGCCCGGTCGATCCCCTGCGTGATCGCGTCCTGGAAGCTCTCGGTCGACGAGGTGACGACCTCGGTCACACGCGCGACGGCCACGGACTCCTCCTCGGTGCGCGCCTGCCTGGACCCGGCCGCGAGGGCCGGCGCGCCGCCCCCCCGGAGTTTCCCCGCCCGGCCTGGCCCCCGCGGGGAGGCCCCTCCCCGGGACGGAGGCCGAACACGGTCGACGTCAAGTGATTGTCAGCGCGCTGGTTGCGCCCGGAAATCCGACCCGTCTGCACGGGTTCTCCCCAGGGAGGACGCCGGGTCCTCCCCAGGTTCTCCACATGGGGGCCCGCGCCCTCACTGGGCCTGGGCGATCTTGCGGTGCTTGAACTTGTGCGAGGGGTCGTTCCGGCCGAGCGCCTCGTCGCGCTCCTTCTTCCGCTCGAGGTAGGTCTCCCACGAGCCGAAGCAGTAGTAGACCTGCCCCTCGCCCTCGAAGGCGAGGATGTGCGTCGCCACGCGGTCGAGGAAGAAGCGGTCGTGCGTGATCACGATCGCGCACCCCGGGAAGGCCATGAGCGCGTCCTCGAGCACGCGCAGGGTCATGAGGTCGAGGTCGTTCGTCGGCTCGTCGAGGATGATCAGGTTGCTCGGCTCGCGCAGGAACTTCGCGAGCTGGACCCGGTTGCGCTCGCCGCCCGAGAGCTTGCCCACGGGCGTCTGCTGGATCGCGCCCGAGAACAGGAACCGCGCCAGGTAGTGGCGCATGGAGAACTGCTTCTTGCCGATCGTGACGAACTCGGACCCGCCCGAGACCTCCTCGTAGACGGTCTTGTTCGGGTCGAGCGTGTCGCGGGTCTGGTCGACGTAGCAGATCTTCGTCGTCTGGCCGAACACGAGCTTGCCGGCGTCCGGCTGCTCCTGGCCGACGATCATCTTGATCATCGTCGTCTTGCCGAGCCCGTTGGCGCCCGTCACGCCGAGGATCGTCCCCGGCTCGAGCTCGAACGAGAGGTCCTCGAACAGGACCTTGTCGCCGAAGCCCTTCTTCACGTGCTCGAGCTCGAGCACCTGCTGGCCCAGGCGCGGCCCGAACGGGAGCATGAGCTCGAGCTCGAGCGGGCGCTCGATCTGCTCGGCCTTCTCGACGATCTCCTGGAAGGCCGTGATCCGGGCCTTGCTCTTCTTGCGCCGCGCGGCGGGCGTCGAGCGCATCCACTCGAGCTCGCGCTCGAGCGTCTTGAGGAGGTTCGCGTCGGTCCGGTCGCGGACCTCCTTCTGCTTCTGCTTCTGCTCGAGGTAATCCGAGTAGTTGCCCTGGTAGCTGCGGATCTCGCCGTGGTCGACCTCGAGCATGCGGTTCGCCACGCGGTCCAGGAAGTAGCGGTCGTGCGTGACGAGGATGTACGTGCCCTTGTAGTTGGCGAGGAACGTCTCGAGCCACATGACCGTCTCGGCGTCGAGATGGTTCGTCGGCTCGTCGAGGATCAGGAGGTCGGGGTGGCTCAGGAGCGCCGTGCAGAGCGACACGCGCCGCTTCTCGCCGCCCGACAGCACGCGCGCGACCCGGTCCGGCGGCGGGAGGCGGAGCGCCTCCATGGCCTGCTCGATCCGGGCGTCGAGCGCGCGCGCGTCCATGGCGTCGCGGCCCTCGAGCTCGGCCTGGACCTCGCCCTGCTCCTCGAGCAGCTCCTGCGTCTTGTCCGGGTCCTCGTAGTAGGCCGGGTCCTGCCACAGCTCCATGATCTCGGCGTAGCGGCGCTGGAGCGCGCGCGTGCCCTCGACCGCGAGCTCGACGTTCTCGCGGACCGTCTTGTCGAGGTCGAGCGCCGGCTCCTGCGCGACGTAGCCGACGGTCAGGCCCCTGGCCGGGATCGCCGTCCCCTCGAACTCCTGGTCCTGGAGGGCCAGGATCTTCATGAGCGTCGACTTGCCGGCCCCGTTCACGCCGACGATCCCGATCCGGTCGCCGGGGTAGAGGCTGAACGTGACGTCCTTGAGCACGACCCGGTCGCCGAACTTCCGGCGCAGGTTCTTCATGCTGTAGAGCGGCTGCCCCGGCTTCAGGCCCTTCATCGCGCGTCCCCTCGGCCGCGGCGCGAGCCCGCGCGCGGCGCTTGTTCGGGTCCCAGGCTACCCGACGCGCGCGCCGGCATCGATCCTCGCGCCCGGCCGGGGCCCCGTCAGGGTGGGGGCGGCGGGGCATCGGCCGGGGGGACCGCGGGCGGCGCGGGCTCGGGGGGCCCGGCCTCGGCCGGCGCGGTCCCGTCCTGCGCGGGCTCGGCCTTCGCGGGCTCGGTCTGCGCGTCGGCGGGCGCGCCCGCGACGGGGCGCGGGGCGCGCGTCGAGCGGAGGAGCACGAGCGTGTCGTCGTCCGGGGCGAGCGCGTAGAAGTCGCGGAACAGGAACGTGTCGAACTTGACGCGCGCCCAGGCCAGGAACATGAGCACGAGGTTGAGCCAGGCGACGCGCGGCTCGACGAGCCGCGCCCAGGCGGAGTCGCGGTCGAAGACCTGGAGGCCCCAGGCGAGCGCCAGCATGGCCCCCGCGCCGACGGTCGCCCACCAGGTCAGGTTCAGCTCGAGGTTCTTGAACTCGGGCAGGCGCATGCGCGCCCAGTCGATCTTCGTGAGCGGGATCAGGAGCACGAACGGCAGGGCGAACAGGAGCCCGAGCACGAGCGAGTGGCCGATCGCCGAGAGGGCCTGCTCCTCGCGCCGGAACGCGAGCTGGATCGGCGCCGACACGAGGTAGCCCGCGGCCAGGTAGCCGCACGCGTAGCGGACGTGGATCGTGACGACCTTGGCGATGAGCCGGGTCCGCGCGACCGGGCTCGCGTGGAGCACGTCCTCCCAGCGCGCCTGCGTCCGCGCGACACGCCGGCGCCACCACCCGAGCAGGCCGGGCTCGCGCGGGGCGCCGGCGGCGGGCGCGGGCGCGCCGGGGCCGCCCGCCGGGGGCTCG
>JANJTH010000048.1 GCA_024711205.1 Planctomycetota bacterium
GGCGACGGGGGGCGCGGGCGGCTGCGGTCGCGCCCCCGGGGGCGGCGGCGCGGGGGGCGCCGGCCACCGCGGGCTCGCGGCCGCCGCGGGCGGCCTGGGCGCGGGCGGGGCCGGCGGCTCGGGGCCCTCGAGCAAGGTCGGCTGCGCAGGGGCGGCCTCCGGCTCCTCGGCGGCCGCCAGGAGCGGCTCGGGTGCGGCCGAGCGGCTCGCGCGCGCGCGGAGCTCCTCCTGGACGAGCCGGTCGAACACGCTCCCGGCGCGCGACGGCTGCGGCGGCCACGCGCTCGAGCGCGCGACCGCCCCGACGCCCTGGGCGACCCCGAACACCTGCCGCCAGGCGCCGTCGTCCGGGCCCATGTCCTGGGCCTGCCGGAGCAGGCCCTTCATGAGCGCCTCGGCGCGCGACAGGAGCTGCGCCGGGGCGGGCCCGCCGTCGAGGGGCTGGTCCGCGGCGGCGCGCAGCGGGTCCTGGGTCGGCTCGCGGGCGCGCGCCCCCTCGCCCCGGGCCCGGCGGACCTGCTCCTCGGACACGAGCCCCCCGAACGAGGCCCCGCTCGAGGTCGGGATCGGCGGCCAGGAGCGGCTCTGGAGCACCAGCCCCGCCCCCTGGGCGAGCCCGTAGGCGTGCCGCCAGTCGGGGTCCTCGCGCGCCTCGAGCGCGCCTGCGCGCCCGAGCAGGCCGCGGATCCACGCGACCACCCGCTCCTCGACCGCCGCCTCGATCTCCGTCGCCATGCCCGCTCCTGCGCGGGGCGCCCCCGCCCGCTCCGGCGAGGATAGGCGCTGCGCCCACCGCAGGCCAGTCGGCGCCCCGGCGGGGTCTCCGCGCGCCCGGTGGCCCGCCCGGCCCCTTCGTGGCAACCTGATGACCCCCCCGAGGAGGCCCTCCGTTGGCCGAGCTGCGACCGTTCCGCGCCCTGTGCGCGCGTCCCGACCTGGCCGCGCGGGTCGCGAGCCCGCCTTACGACGTGATGAGCACCGAGGAGGCGCGCGCGCTCGCCGCGGGCAACCCCGACTGCTTCCTGCACGTCTCGCGCCCCGAGATCGACCTGCCCCCCGGCACGGACGAGCACGACGACGCGGTCTACGCGCAGGCGCGCCGGGGCCTCGAGGCGCTGCGCGACCGCGGGGTGCTCGCGCTCGACGAGGGCCCCAGCCTGTGGGTCTACCGCCTGACCTGGGAGGGCAGGTCCCAGACCGGCGTCGTCGGCGCCTTCTCGCTCGACGAGTACGACCGGGGCGACATCGTCCGCCACGAGCACACCCGCCCCGACAAGGAGGCCGACCGGACCCGGCACGTCCTCACGCTCTCGGCCCACACCGGGCCCGTGTTCCTCGTGCATCGCCCCGCGGAGGCGGTCACGCGGGCGGGCGCGCGCGCGACCGCCTCCGCGCCCGTCTACGACTTCGTGGCGGCGGACGGCGTCGGCCACACCGTGTGGCGCGTCGGGGACGCGGGCTCGAGCGAGCTCGTGGCCGCGTTCGGCGCCGTCCCCCGGCTCTACATCGCCGACGGGCATCACCGGGCGGCCGCGGCCTCGAACGCGCGCGCGGCGCTGCGCGCGAGCGGCACGATCGAGGAGGAGGACCCGGCGCACCGCTTCCTCGCGGCCGCCTTCCCGACCGACCAGGTCCGCGTCCTGGCCTACAACCGCCTCGTGGCCGACCTGGGCGGTCGAGGCCCGGGCGCCTTCCTCGAGGCGCTCGCGGCGACCGGACCGCTCGACGGCCCCCTCTCCGGGCCGGGCGCCGCCGCCCCGGAGCGCGCGGGCGAGGTGCGCGTGCTCGTGCGCGGGCAGGGCTGGCGCCGCCTCTGGCTCGCGCCGGCCGCCGACGACCCCGTCTCGCGCCTCGACGTGCAGGCGCTCCAGGACCGCGTGCTCCGGCCGCTCCTCGGCGTCGTCGACCCGCGCACCGACCAGCGCCTGCGGTTCGTGGGCGGGATCCGGGGGACGGGCGCGCTCGAGGAGGCCGTCGCGCGCGGCGACGCGGCGGTCGCCTTCTCGCTCCGGCCCGTCTCGTGCGAGCAGCTCCTCGCCGTCGCGGACGCCGGCCAGACCATGCCCCCCAAGTCGACGTGGTTCGAGCCCAAGCTCCGCTCGGGGCTGCTCGTGCACATGATCACGTAGGTCCCCGGGGCCTCGGCCGCGGGGCGGGGCGACCAGGGCGAGCGGCGGGCAGGGCCCGGGAGGGCCGCGCGCGCGGAGGGCGGGGCGGCCCGGAGGACGGCCCCGCCCGCCGCGTCAGAAGGCGCCCAGCCCGACGAGCACGTCCTGGAGCGCCTCGACCCGCAGGGGGCCCTGCTTCACGTGCTCCACGGCGCTCACGGCCGCGGCCGCGGCCGCGATCGTCGTGAAGCAGGGGACGTTCCGGGCGACCGCGAGCGAGCGGATCCGCTTCTCGTGCTCGTGCGCGAGCGGCCCGTGCGAGGGCGTGTTCACGATCATCGAGATCTCGCCGTTGCGGATCAGGTCGAGCGGGTTCGGCCGCCCGGCGTCGATCTTCTGCACGAGGCGGAGCCGCTCGACGCCGTTGCGCTCGAGGACCTTGTAGGTCCCCCGCGTGGCCACGATCTCGCAGCCCACGCTGGCCAGCTTCTTCGCCACGTAGACGACCTGGCGCTTGTCCTGGTCGCGCACGGTGATGAGCACGGCGCCCGGACGGTCGAGGTGCTCGCCCGCGCCGGCCTGGGCCTTGGCGAACGCGGCCGCGAAGTCGCGGTCCATGCCCATCACCTCGCCCGTCGAGCGCATCTCGGGGCCGAGGAGGATGTTGCACCCGGGGAACCGCGCCCAGGGGAACACGGACTTCTTGATCGCGAACCGGGGCGGCCGGACCTCGCCCGTGACGCCCAGCTCGGCGAGCGTCCGCCCCGTCATGACCCGGGCCGCGATCATCGCGAGGGGGCGGCCGGTCGCCTTCGAGATGAACGGGACGGTGCGCGAGGCGCGCGGGTTGGCCTCGAGG
Organism: Planctomycetota bacterium; assembly: GCA_024711205.1. GTDB lineage: Bacteria > Planctomycetota > J058 > J058 > J058 > JANJTH01. The sequence continues at coordinate 2,968 of JANJTH010000048.1, forward strand.
ACGTAGACGTTGTCCTCCTTCACCGCGTACTGCACGTTCATGAGCCCCCGCACCCCGAGCTCGCGCGCGAGCCGCCGCGAGGCCTCGCGCATGCGGTCGAGCAGGAGCGGCGGGAGCGTGTAGGGCGGGAGCGCGCACGAGGCGTCGCCCGAGTGGACCCCCGCCTCCTCGATGTGCTCGAGGATCCCCCCGATCACGACGTCGCCCGTCGCGTCGGCGAGCAGGTCCACGTCGACCTCGATCGCGTCCTCGAGGAACTGATCGACGAGGATCGGGTGGTCCGGGCTGACGCTCGCCGCCTCCTCCGCGAACGCGAGCAGCGAGGCCTCGTCGTGGACCACGGCCATGCCCCGCCCGCCGAGCACGTAGGAGGGCCGCACGACGACCGGGTAGCCGAGGCGCCGCGCGACGTCGCGCGCCTCCTCGACCGTCCGGGCCATCCCGTGCGGCGGCTTGTCCAGCCCGAGCTTCTCGAGCACGGCCTCGAACGCCTCGCGGTCCTCGGCCCGGTGGATCGCCTCCGGGCTCGTGCCGATGATCGGGACGCCCGCGGCCTCGAGCCGGCGCGCCAGGTTGAGCGGGGTCTGCCCGCCGAGCTGCACGATCACGCCCGCGGGGCGCTCGCGCTCGATCACCCCGAGCACGTCCTCGAGCGTGAGCGGCTCGAAGTAGAGCCGGTCCGAGGTGTCGTAGTCGGTCGAGACCGTCTCGGGGTTGCTGTTCACCATGATCGTCTCGTAGCCGTCGGCCCGGAGCGCGATCGCGGCGTGGATGCAGCAGTAGTCGAACTCGATCCCCTGCCCGATCCGGTTCGGCCCGCCGCCCAGGATCACGACCTTCGGCTTGCCCGCCGAGGGGACCTCGTCGGGCTCCTCGCCCCAGGTCGAGTAGAAGTAGGGCGTCCGCGCCGCGAACTCGGCCGCGCACGTGTCGACGGTCCGGTAGGCGGGCCGCAGCCCGAGCCGCCCGCGCGCGGCGCGGACCTCGTCCTCGGTCACGCCCGCGGCCGCGGCGAGCTGGACGTCCGAGTAGCCGTGCCGCTTCGCCTCGAGCAGGAGGTCGCGGTGCGCGTCGAGCGCCTGGCCCCGGAGGGCCCGCAGGCGCTCCTCGAACCGCACGAGCTCCGCGAGCTCGCCCACGAACCAGGGGTCGAACCGCGAGATCCTGCACACCTCGGCCTCGTCGAGGCCGGCCTTGAGCGCGTAGCGGACGAAGTGGATCCGCTCGTTGTTGGGCCGCGCCAGGCGGTCGACGATCTCCGCCCGCGTCGGCTGGTCCGGCCGCCCCCACCGGTCGTGGCGGTCGAGCCCGAGCCCGAACCGCCCGCGCTCGAGCGAGCGGAGCGCCTTCTGGAGCGACTCCTTGAAGGTCCGCCCCATGGCCATGGCCTCGCCGACGCTCTTCATCGACGTCGTGAGCGTGGGGTCGGCGCCGGGGAACTTCTCCATGTCGAAGCGGGGGATCTTCGTCACGATGTAGTCGATCGTCGGCTCGAAGCTCGCCGGCGTCGACCGCGTGATGTCGTTCTTCAGCTCGTCGAGCGTGTAGCCGATCGCGAGCTTCGCGGCGATCCGGGCGATCGGGAAGCCGGTCGCCTTGGAGGCCAGCGCGCTCGAGCGCGACACGCGCGGGTTCATCTCGATCACGACCTGCCGGCCGGTCGCCGGGTCCGACGCGAACTGGACGTTGCTCCCGCCGCACTCGACGCCGACCTCGCGCATGATCGCGAACGCGCCGTCCCGCATGCGCTGGTACTCGCGGTCGGTCAGCGTGAGCGCCGGCGCGACCGTGATCGAGTCGCCCGTGTGGACGCCCATGGGGTCCACGTTCTCGATCGAGCAGACGATGATGCAGTTGTCGTTGCGGTCGCGGACGACCTCGAGCTCGAACTCCTTCCAGCCGAGGACGGACTCCTCGATCAGGATCTCGCTCACGGGCGAGGCGCGCAGGCCCGACTCGACGATCGCCGCGTACTCGTCGACGTTGTAGGCGATCCCGCCGCCCGTCCCGCCCAGCGTGAACGAGGGCCGGATGATCGCCGGGAGCCCGACGTCCTTCTGGCACTCCATGGCCTCGGCCACGGTGTGGACCACGTAGCTCCGGGGCGTCGCGAGCCCGCACCGGGCGGCGATGTCCTTGAACCGCTGGCGGTTCTCGGCCCGGTCGATCACCTCGGGGTCGGCGCCGAGGATGCGGACGCCGGAGCGCGCGGGCCAGCCGCGGCGCGCCAGCTCCATGGCCACGTTCAGGCTCGTCTGCCCGCCCAGCGTGGGCAGGATCGCGTCGGGGCGCTCCTGCGCGCAGATCCGCTCGACGGCGTCGGCCGTGACCGGCTCGATGAACGTCCGGTCGGCCATGACCGGGTCCGTCATGATCGTGGCCGGGTTCGAGTTGAGGAGCAGGACGCGGATCCCCTCCTCGCGGATCGCCTTGCACGCCTGCGTGCCGGAGTAGTCGAACTCGCAGGCCTGGCCGATCACGATCGGGCCGGCGCCGATGATCAGGATGCTCCGGATCGACGGGTCGCGGGGCATGGCTCCTCCAGCCGCGGGGGTGGCCCCGGCGGCGCGCGCGGAATGCTAATCCACGCGGGGCCGGTGCGGCCGCCCCGGCGTGGTCGGGCGAGGCGGCCGGCCCGGGCGCTCGGCGTGGCGCCGATCCGGCCGGTCTGCCACAAGGGAGCAGGGGCAGGGCGGCGGGGAGGGGCTCGTTGGGCCACGAGATCGCGATCCTCGAGGACGAGCCCACGATCCGCCACGTCGTCGCGAAGGCGCTCGAGCGGCGCGGCTACGCGGTGCGGGCGTTCGGGACGCTGCGCGAGGCGGACGCGTCGCTGCGCGCGACCCCGCCCGACCTGATGATCCTCGACGTCGTCCTGCCGGACGGGTGCGGGCTCGACCTGATCGGGGCGGTCCGCGCGAGCGACGGGGCCGCCGTCCCCGCGATCGTCCTCTCCGGGCTCTGCGACGAGCAGGACGTGATCCGGGGCTTCGACGCCGGCGCCGTCGACTACCTCGCCAAGCCGTTCGACGCCGAGCAGCTCCTCGCGCGCGTGGCGGTGCAGCTCGCCCGCAAGGTCAGGCGCCAGGAGGGCGGCGCCCCGCCGACCCCGCCGCCCGGCGCGCTCGACGACCTCCAGCCCGGGCAGGTCGTGTTCGGGCGCTACACGGTGATCAGCCGGCTCGGCCAGGGCGGCTACGGCACCGTCTACCTGGCGGCCGACGGCCAGCGCCAGGGCCACGTCGCGCTCAAGATCCCGACCGTCGTCCCGGAGGACCCGGCCGCGACCGCCCGGTTCATCCGCGAGTCCTACGGGCTCTCGTCGGTGCAGTCCCGGCACGTCGTGCGGATCCGCGACGTCGGGTTCGTCGGCGGGCAGCCTTTCTACGCGATGGAGGTCATCGCGGGGGAGTCGCTCTGGCACGTCGTGACGCGCGACGGCGCGCTCTCCGAGGCCGAGCTCCGCCCGCTCGCGCGCGGCCTGCTCGAGGCGCTCGAGGCCGTGCGCAAGGCGGGGCTGCTCCACCGGGACGTGAAGCCCTCGAACGTGCTCCTCCGGGGCGACGACCCGGCCGACCCCGTGTTGATCGACTTCGGGCTCGTCCGCCTCGAGTGCGAGACCGGGCTCACGGACGCCAACCTCCTGATCGGGACGGCCGACTTCCTCGCGCCGGAGCTCGTGCGCGAGGGCCGACAGGACCACCGCAGCGACCTGTTCGCGCTCGGGCTCACGCTCCGCTTCGCGCTCGCGGGCGACGGGTTGTACCCGCACCTCAAGGGGATGAAGCTCCTCGACGCGATCGCGACCCGCCCCGTCCCGCCGCCGCCCGTCCGCCTGTCGCCGGGCTTCGCGGCGCTCCTCGAGCGCCTGTGCGCGGGCGCCCCCGAGCGGCGACCCGACACGGCGGGCGCCGCGCTCGCCGCGCTCGACGCGCTCACGGAGGCGCCCTCGACGGATCGCCACCGCGCGCGCAGCGGGCACGGCCCGGACGCGACCCGCGCGGAGCCGCGCTGACGAGCGGCCCACGCGTGGCGGCGGGCTACTCGCCGTGGTACAGGCGCTCGGCCAGGCTCTGGTGCAGCCCGCGGGCCTTCATGATCTTGTCCGCCGTCGCGTCGACGTCGTAGCGGACGCGCCGGAACGAGAAGCTCCCGTCCTCGCGCGCGAGCACCCAGCAGGCGCGCGGGTCGCCGTCGCGCGGCTGCCCGACCGAGCCCACGTTCACGATCGCCCTGCGCGAGCTGATCGCGTAGCGCTTCCCGTCCTCGGGCTCGATGTAGTGCACGTCGCCATCGCCCTGCACGAAGATCCCGGGGACGTGCGTGTGCCCGAGGAAGCACAGGCGATGCTCGCCCATGAGCCGCTCGAACACGTCGAGCGCGGCCGTCTCGTCGTGGACGTAGTCGAGGTTGCTCTCGGGCGAGCCGTGCGCGAGCAGCCAGGGGCCGAGCGTGTGGGTCCCCGGCATGCGCTGGACGTAGCCCCAGCGCGCGCGCTGCTCGCGGTAGCCCGGGGCCTTGCGCGGCTTGATCCGGCGGCGCGTCCAGAAGGCGGCCTTCGCGGCCAGCCGCTTGAAGCGCTTGGGGATCTTGTAGCTGACCGCCTCGTCGTGGTTGCCCTGGATCACGAGCGCGAAGCTGCGCATCGCGATGTCGATGCACTCGTTCGGGTTCGGCCCGTAGCCGATCAGGTCGCCCAGGCAGTAGATCTTCGTGCAGCGCTTCGCCTCGATGTCCCGCATGACGGCCACGAGGGCCTCGAGGTTCGAGTGGATGTCCGACACGAAGGCGATGCGCTCGCCCACCCGGGGCTCTCTCTCGTGGCGCGAGGGTAGCGGCCCCGGCGGTCCCCGCGCAACGCCCGCCTCGAGGCCCGGCCGGAAACCCCGCCGAAGGAGCCCTCGCGGAGCGGGCGTCGTCGCTCGCACGGCGGGAGCAGCCCGAGCATTCCTGGAGGGACCGTGCGTCGCGACGAACGACGCGAGCGGCGACGCATGCGAGCGGAGGCGAGGCGGCGTTCCCGGCCGGCCCGCTCCGCCCCGTCAGCCCGGCTCCGTCAGCTCGGCCCCGAGGGCGTCCCCGCCGCGGGCGGGCCCGCGTCGGGGCCCCGCGGGTCGTCGGCGCCCGCGTCGGGGTCCGCCGGGGGCCGGACGAGGCGCGCGGGGGTCACGCGGCGCAGGAGGCGCCGCGCCAGGTCGGCCCACCCGCGCTCGGCCGG
>JANJTH010000533.1 GCA_024711205.1 Planctomycetota bacterium
GCGCGCGCCGCGGGCAGGCCCGAGGCCGCGGCCGAGGTCGCGCGCCGGCTGCTGGCGCTCGCGGGCGCCGCGACGGCGACCTGCGCGGGTGGCGAGACGCACACGGGGGCCGGCGAGGGCGCCGGGCCAAGAGGGATCGAAGGACACCGCGCGGCCTGAGCCGCGCCCGACCGCGCGGCCGCGGCCGCGTCGAGGAGGAGCCCATGGACCTGGGGAAGTATGTGGCGGTCGGCGTGCTGGCCGTGATCGTGCTGGCGGCCGTGACCTACGAGGCGCCGAAGCCGCCGGGCGCCGCGGCGACCGGGCCGCGCGTCGAGGGGACGATCGGGACGACCGGGCCGTCGGCGGAGGCACCGGGGACGGCGACCACGGAGGCCGAGCCGGCCGCGTTCGACCTGCCGGCGCCGACGCCGACGGAGGCGCCCGCCGAGGCCACGCCGACGGCGACGCCCGCGCCCGAGCCGACCCAGGCGCCCGAGCCGGCGCAGGCGCTCGTGCGCTACACGGTCAAGGCAGGGCAGACCCTGAGCGACGTCGCGGGGGAGCTGCTCGGCGACCGCGGGCGCTGGCGCGAGCTCGCGCGCGCGAACGCCGAGCGCCTGCCCGACCCGGACCGGATCAAGGCCGGGATCGAGCTCGTGTTCCCGCGCGAGCAGGTCGCGCGCCGCGCGGCGCCGACCCAGCCCGGCTCCCAGCCCGCGGGCCAGCAGGCCGCGGCGACGACGCTCCCGGCCTCGGCGCCGGCGGCGCAGGGCAGCGGGCGGACCTACACGGTGGCGCGCGGCGACACGCTCTACTCGATCGCGAAGCGCGAGCTCGGCGCGGGCGGGCGCTGGAAGGAGATCCGCGACCTGAACCGGCTCGCCTCGGACACGGTGACCGCCGGCACGGCGCTCCGGCTCCCCGCGCGGTAGCGGGCCGGTCGGACCCGGGCTCGAACTCGCGGGGCGCGACGCCGATCGCGCCCCGCGCTCGTTCCGGAGGCGCCAAAGCGCGTCAGCGCCGGTCGCGATGAGCCGCGTGGCAGTCCTTGCAGGAGACCCGCACGCGGGCGTAGAGCGCGTCGAGCTCGGCCCTGGGCGCCCCGCGCACGATCGCCGCCTCGAGCGCCGACGCCTCGTCGACCGACGCGGCGAGCCGCCGCGCGAAGCCCTCGCCCAGGGCCGCGACGTCCGGGTCCTCGCCGCTCAGGCGCAGGTTGTCCGCGAGCCGCCCGGCCTCGGCGGCCGGCACGAGGTCCGGGTGCTCGGGCGGGACGGTCCACCCGGCCCCGCGGACCGTCACGAGGTGCTCGAAGGCGAGGTCGACCTCGATCATCGCCGCGACGATCCCCTCGGCCTCCCGCGCCGCGGGGAAGTCGGCCGGGGCGAGGTCGAGCGCGGCCTGCGACACGGGCGTCGCGGCCGCGACGCAGGCGTAGAGCCCCTCGTAGCTGGGCGCCGTCCCGGCCTCGCGCAGGAAGTCCACGCCCCGCTCCGCGCTCACGAGCCCGAGCGCGACGGCCGCGGCCGCGGCCGCCGCGGGGCTCCGGTGCTTGCCGTGGTGGCAGTGCAGGTAGACGGGCCCGGGCAGGTCGCGCAGCGCGCGCGCGAGCTCGAGGGTCTGGGCCTCGGAGACCTCGGCGTAGGTGATCGGGATGTGCACGTAGCGCAGCCCGCGCGCCGCCGCGCCGGCCACGTCGGGCGTCGCCCCGTCGACCGAGATCACGGTCCGCACGCCCAGCGCCGCGAGCGCCGCGAACCCCGCGTCGCCGCCCGGGACGCCGCCGCTGAGGACGTCGTCCGTCAGGCGGTGGAGGTTGGGCAGCGGCTCGGGGGCCCCCTCCGCGCGGCCGAGCTCGGCCGCCGGCGCCGGGCGGACGGCCGTCGGGGCTGGCCCGGCCCGCTCGGGTGCGGGTGCCGCGCAGGCGACGAGGAGCGCCAGACCGCCCGCGATCACCGAGGGGACGACGACCGTGCTCCGCGCCATGCCGCGCCCCTCCTGCCAAGACCCCGAGTCTACGCGCGCGGCCCCAGTCCACGGGCCCCCGTCACGCGTCGGCGTCGACCGCCTGGGCCGCGACCCACAGCTCGTCGAACTTCGCGCGCACCGAGGGGTCGAGCGTGGCCGCGTAGTCGCGGGCCAGCCCGTTCACGCCGATCAGCCTGAGCACGTCCGCGAGGTCCTGCAGGCGGTGCGCCGCGCTGATCCCGCTCGCCAGCTTCAGCTCGAGGAGCGTGCGCAGCGGCACGATCGGGAGCCCTTGCGCGTCGCGCTCGAGCGCGAGGGTCGCGGGGTCCGGGACGACGACCGGCTTGGGCCGCCCGTCGCCGGGGAACTCGCCCGCGAGCAGCACGTCGATCGGGACGGCGCACACGGCGTCGCGCATGCCCTTGGACCCCGCGGTCCGCTCGACCCAGCCCCGCCCGAGCCAGCGCTCCTTGAACCGGGCCAGGCCGTCGCTCGTCAGGAGCACGTCCACGTCCTCGGTCGCGCGCCGGTGGCCGTGCATGTTCACGGCGAAGGCCCCCACGAACGCGTGCGACACGCCGAGCTCGTCGAGCGCCCGGGTGAGCCGACTTGCCGCCTCGTGGAGCCGCGAGGTGCCCATGAAGAACCGATCGACCTCCCGGAGCTCGTCGAGCAGCGACTCCCGCATGGGAGCAGCATAGCGCGGCCGCGCGCCGCCGGCCCGCGGCCTCTGCGGGTCCGCTCCGCGTCGCTCGTGCGAGGTCCACGCCGCGCTCGGGCCATGCTCGGCCGACCTCTCTGCGGTCGGTCAGCCAGGCGCGGCCCTCGCGCGTCGCTCAGGCGCCGTGGCCGTGGTGGAGCAGCGCGTGGGTCGCGAACAGGACCCCGATCCCGGCCAGGAGCGCCGCGAGGTGGACCGCGTTGCGGGCCCAGCCGTGGTGGCGGTTCACCTCGGGGATCAGGTCGGAGGCGGCGATGTACAGGAAGTTCCCGGCCGCGAGCGGGAGGAGGAACGCGACGTCGAAGCGCTGCCCGAGCGCGTGGGCGAGCAGGCACCCGAGCGGGAAGGTGAGCGCCGAGATGAGGTTCAGCGCGAGGGCGCGGCGCGGCGTGTACCCGGCGTGGACGAGCACGCCGAAGTCGCCCAGCTCCTGCGGGACCTCGTGGGCGGCGGCCGCGAGCCAGGCGGCCAGGCCGGTCTTGAAGTCGAGCGCGAAGGCGCTGCCGACCGCGAGGCCGCCCAGCAGGTTGTGGACGCCGTCCGCGATCAGGATCAGCCAGGCCTGGGGCCTGCGTGTCGCGTCGGCGCAGTCGGTCGCGGCGCGGTGGCAGTGATGCCAGTGGAGGGCCTGCTCGAGCACGAAGAACAGGCAGAAGCCCGCGAGCACCCACAGGAACACCGGCACGGGCGCGCGGCCGGTCCCGAGCGCGGCCGGGATCAGGTGCAGGAACGCGCCGCCGAGGAGCGAGCCGGCCGCGAACGCGACGAGGGGCAGGAGCAGGCGCTGGAGCGTCGCGGGGCGGAGCGCGAGCCCGAAGGCGCCCACGAGCGCGAGCGCGGCCATGCCCAGCCCGAACGCGAGGACGACGGCCAGGTCGGTCACGGGCCGGCGGGCGGTTCGCCCCCCGTGGGGTCAGGGGCTGGCGGCGGCGTCGCCGGCGGCTCCTGGGCCGCGGGGGCGTGCTCGCTGGCGTCGTCCGTGCCCCCGCCGCGCGCGCTGCGGCGTGGGCGGCGCGGAGCCTCGGGCTTGCCCGACGCGCGGCCCGGGCGGCGGTCGACGGCCCGCAGGAGCTCGTCCGCGCCGGGGAAGGCCCACAGCTTCGCGTTGTGGACGGGCGGGCGGATGATCACGGGGTTCACGAGCACGACGAGCTCGAAGTCGCTGTCGGCCGTGCGCTGGTTCTGGAACAGCCACTCGACGAGCGGGAGCTTCGAGAGGAACGGCACGTAGCCCGTGTCGGCGACCTGCTCGCGCGTCATGAGCCCGCCGAGGAGCAGGGCCTGCCCGTCCTCGAGCCGCGCGCTCGTGCGGAGCTGCCGGGTCTGGAAGGCCGTCGTCTGCTGGGCCTGCCCGGTCGTCTGGCGGATCACGTCGGTGAGCCCCGCGTCGGGCGTGATCACGGACGGGACGAGGTCGAGCGTGATCACGTCGTCGTCGCCCACGAGCGGGCGGATCGCGAGCTGCACGCCGAACTCGCGGAAGTCGATCGTGTTGAGCGGGACGGTCGTCGCGGCCCCGGCGGCGTCGACGAACGTCGTGGTCGGGATCGGGATCTCGCCGCCGGCCGTGAAGGTCGCGAGCTCGCCCGAGAGCACCGCGAGCGTCGGGCTCGAGAGCTGCTTCGCGATCCCCTCGGTCGCGAGGATGTTCAGCGCGGTCGAGAGCGTGAGCCGGTCGTCGGCATATTGCGCCTCGCCGCCCAGGCTGCCGCCCAGGAACGAGAGGATCCCGCGCACGTCGGCGGGCGTGACCGACCCGACCGGGGTCGGGCTCTGGAGCAGCGCGCCGGCCGCCTGCGAGGGCGTCATGCCGCCGGGCAGGAAGTCCTGCATCAGGAGCGACGCGTCGATCGCGAACCGCTCGAGCTTCGTGCGGTTCACCTCGAAGAAGCGGACCTCCACGCGGACCTGCGGGAGGTCGGCGACCTCGACGAACGAGACGATCCGCCCGCCCGCGGCCTCGAGGACCTTGGCGCGGCCCACGTTCGTCTGGACCTGGTTCCACAGGCCGCCCCCCCGGCCGCCGCCGCCGAGCTGGCCGCCCCCGACGCCGCCGCCGAGCTGGCCGCCCCCGGCGCCGCCCTGCCCGCCCGCGCCCTGCCCGCCCGCGCCGGCCCGCTGGGTCAGCGCGCCGGCCTCGTTGGCGAGCACGCGGATCGACGCGCCGCCCGCACCCCCGGCCCCCGTGCCCGCGTCGTCGCCCACGACCTTGGCCGCGAGCGTGAGCAGGCGCACGAGGCCGACCTGGTTGGCGACGCGGCCCTCGAGCACGAGCACGTCCTCGGCGTCGTCGGGGACGGCCCCCTTGAGCACGCGCCGGACGGTCACGCGCTGCCCGGGCACGCCGCGGATCGCGGCCAGGACCTTGTCCTCGAGGGTCGTCCCCGCGCCGGGGGCCACGGGCGGGGCGCCGGCCCGCGCCGGGTCGACCTGGACGAGGCTCTCGAGGCGGTCGGGCGGGAGGAGCCGGCCGGCGAGCCGCAGGACGCGCGCGAGCGTCGCGAGGTCGGCCACGACGCCCTCGACGAGGAACAGGTCGACGACGTCGTCGGGGAGCGGCCCGCGGCGGACCCGGCGGACGACGACGCCCGGGCCGCCCACGACCTGGAGCGCGCTCGCGACGCGCTCCTCGTAGCTCGAGGGCAGCGCCTCGACGCGGATCAGGTCGATCACCGCGGCGCGCCGCGCGGCCTCGGCCTGGGGCGTCACGAACCCGGGGCCCGCGGGCGCCGCCGGGGCCGTCTCGCCGGCGGCGTCCGGCGCCGGCGGGCCCGCGGCCCGCACGGCCGGCGTCGGCGTCGACTCGAGGTAGCCGCGCGCGGCCTCGAGGGCGGCCCAGCGCGTGTCCATGTCGGGGACGACGCCCCGCAGCACGACGGCGTCGCGGTCGGGGGCGACCTCGGCGGTCAGGTTCGGATGGACGTCGCGGAGCGCGTCCTGGAGCAGGCTCAGGTCGCGGCGGACCTGCACGAGCAGGTCCTGCGACGTCCCGTCCGCGAACCACACGATCAGGCTCGTCTGGCCCGGCTGCTTGCCGAGGAGCAGGAGCTCGCGCGTGCTGATCTCGATCGTGCCGAGCGTCCCCGGGTCGCCCACGGCGACGCGCTGCACGTCGCGGGGGAACGCCAGGCGCTCGTGGGTGCCCTGGACGATCACGCGCCGCGGGCGCGCGGACGCGGCCTCCTGCGCCGCGGCGGGCGCGGGCGTCCATGCCCCCGCGACGGCCAGGGCCCCGGCGAAGGCCAGCGGCCTGGCCGCGCCGAGCGCCCAGGCGCTGGCGCGCCGCTCAGGGCGGGAGGTCACGCCCCGACCGCGAGGGGCCCGAGCAGGTCGGCCAGGCGCGCCCGCGCGCGGTGGATCCGCGAGCGGACGGTGCCGACCGGCACGCCGAGGCGCGCGGCGATCGCCTGGTAGTCGAGGCCCTCGGCCTCACGGAGCACGAAGGCCCCCCGGTGCTCGGGCGGGAGGGCCGCGACGGCCGCGTCGATCCGCGCCCGGGCCTCGGCGCGCTCGATGGCGCCCGCGGGGTCCTCGCCCGTCCGCCCGGTCCACGCCGCGCGACCTGCCTGCTCCTCGTGGGCCGCGCGGCGGGCGCGCGTCCGGCGCGCGTGGAGGGTCCGGTGGAGCATGGCCCGCCCGAGCCAGGCCGGGACGTTCGCCGGCGGCGTCGCCTCCTGCCACAGGCTCACGAGCGCCTCCTGGAGCGCGTCGCGGGCGAGGTCGGGGCAGCCCAGGATCCGCGCCCCGAGCGCGAGGAGCCGCCGCTCGTCGGCCTGCGTGAGCGCGAGCGGGTCGGCCTGGGTCGGGGCGGGGCCGTGGACGCGGAGGCCCTCGGGGCGCGCGCCGCGGCGCTCGACCCGGGCGCGGCACTCGCCGCACGGCGCCGGGGTCGCGCGCGGGGCCTGAGGGTCGAACGCGACGAGGGCGCCGCGCGGGGGCAGGGGCAGGCGGTCGACGGCGACGGACACGGGGGCCTCCTCTTCGTGGCGGGTCGAACCCGCCTGCTCGAACGCGGACCGCGGGGGTCCGCCCGGACGCTCGGGGCGCGCGACCCGCTCGGCGGGCCACGCGACGACGGGGCGTCAGGCGAGCGGAGGAGCCCGTGCGCGGCAGGCGTCGAGGAGGAGACGGTCCGCCGACGCGACGTCGACGGCAGGAGGTCCGGTCGCGCGGTCGCGGACGCCCAGGTCCGCGCCATCGGGGGCGAGCGAGGGGGACGCGGGCGCACCGAGCAGCGCGCAGGCGCCGCAGGCGTCGTTGAGCGGCGCCGCGTCGTCGACGGCGCCCTGCGGGGCGCGCCCGGCCGCGGCGCGGCCCGAGGCCGCGTCGTGGGCGCACGCGGCCTCGGCGTGCCCCGGGGCAGGCGCAGCGGACACGGCCCCCAGCGCGTGCGACGCGAGGTGGACGCCGGGCGCCGCGAGCGCGAAGACGAACAGGGCGAGCACGAGGGCCACGAGCGCAGCGGGGCCCCGGGGGCTCCGTGGCTCGCCGCTCGTCCGCTGGCCGCTTTGCAGGTGGCTTGCCATCGCTCGTGGGGCGAATGATAATTGATTCTCGATTCGCGTCAAGCGGCCGACGCCGGGGAGCCCAGGTGGGGGAGACGAAGCAACGCCAGGCGATCCGCGAGGCGCTCGAGCGCGCCGCGCGCCCGCTCTCTCCCCAGGAGGTCGTGGCCGAGGCCCAGGCGGACGTGCCGCGCCTCGGGATCGCCACGGTCTACCGCGCGCTCAAGTCGCTCGTGGACGAGGGCTGGCTCGCGGCCGTCGAGCTCCCGGGCCAGCCCACGCGCTACGAGCGCGCCGGCAAGCATCACCACCATCACTTCCAGTGTCGGCGCTGCGACCGGACCTACGAGCTCCCCGGCTGCCCGAGCGACCTCCAGGTCCCGCTGCCGAAGGGCTTCGTCGCCGACGACCACGAGGTCGTCGTCTACGGGCGCTGCGCCGCGTGCGCGCGCTCGAAGTGACGGCCCGACCGCCACGTGGGCGACCTCGCCCGATCACCGGGAACTCCGCGTGCGGCCCCGGCACCGTCGGGTTGAAGCGACGCGGAGCCCCGCGCGCCTCGAACCCCGAACAGGAGACTTCCATGCTTCGCAAGATGATCAAGCGTCGCCGCAAGGGCGCGGCCCTCGTCGAGTACGGCCTCATCGTCGCGGGCGTCGGCCTCGTGACCGCGGCCTCGGTCGCGATCTTCGGGCACAAGACGAACGACCTGATCGCCGCGGTCGCGACGATCCTCCCGGGCGCGCACGAGGACGACAACGGCGCGATCGCGAGCGGCAAGCTGATCGAGACGACGGCCGCCGAGGACGGGAACATCACCGTCGACACGGCCGCGATCGCGGGCAACAACGACACCGCGCGCCTCGGCAACAACATCCTCGGCACGGCCACGAACGCGCCCAACGCGGGCGACAACCTGCTCGGCACGCTCGTCGTCGAGGCCAACTGATCGAAGGCCTCGGTGTTCCCCCCGAGGCCCCCTCGAGAGCGAGCCCCGGTCCGCCGGGGCTCGCTCGACCCCATGTACCGACCTCCGCGCATGACCCCCGTCCGCCCAGGCCGTTGCTGCCCAGCCCTCACCCGGCGACGCGGGCAATCGCTCGTCGAGTTCGCGCTCGTCGCGCTCGTGCTCTACCTGCTCCTCGCCGCCACGATCGAGCTCGGGCGCGCCGTGTTCGGCGCCGAGACCCTGCAGGAGGCGGCCCGCGTCGCCGCGCGCGAGCTCGCGCTCGAGCCGCTGCCGGCCGGCGCCACGACCGATGCGGCCCTCGCCGACGAGGAGGTCCGCCGTCGGGTCTTCGACGCGCACTGGCTCGTGATCGACGTGACGGACGACCCGGCCAGCCCGACGGCCGACGCGGACGGCGACGGGGTCCTGAACCGGGACCAGCTCGACGCGCTGTTCGCGCGCCTCCCGCTCGTGAACCGGCAGCTTCGCCCGCTCTACGTGCTCGAGCTCCGCGTCGCGCTCGACGACGGGAGGACCCGTGACCTCCTGCGCTATCCGGGTGCGCTCGTGTTCGTCGACCCCGGCGAGGCCGTGGTCGACCGCTCGGTCGGCGGCCTGCCCGACCTCGTTCCTTCGGGTCTGTCGGTCCGGATCCCCCAGGTGGACGGCCGCGACGCCGACGGCGTCGAGACGATCCGCTGGGTCGACGTCGTCGAGCCCTTCGGCGCCTCCGATCCGTTCCCGGTGGCCGTCGAGGGCCTCGTCGCGCTCCGGCTCAACTACCCGTTCCAGGCCGCGGCGCTCACGGGGCACCGCGCGAGCCCCGACGGCCCGTTCGAGCCGAACGTCGGCCTCGTGATCGACGCCGACGACGCCGGCGTCGTCGAGGCCGAGCCCGTCGGCGCCGGCGGGCTCGCGGTCGCGGGAGACGCCCGCGTGGGCGCGAACACCGGCGCCTACGGGCTCGGCCGGCTGCTCGCGCAGGGCCGCGAGGTCCGGCCGTTCCGCAAGCTGATCTCGGTCCAGGCCGTCTTCCGCCGGGAAGTTTGGGAGTAGCGCCGTGGCCGTGACCGCTCGCCGCAAGCCACCCTCCCCGGTCCGCGCGGCCGCGCTCGTCGTGGGCGCGGGCGCGCTCCTCGTCGTCGGTGGGCTGTGGGCGCTCGCGCGGGTCGGCGCGCCGGCCGCGCCGACGGAGCGGCCCCCGCCCGAGGGCTGGATCGGCGTGCCGACGGCGGCGGCGCCGATCCCTGCCTTCACGAAGCTCACGCGCGACCACGTGTGGGACCGGCGGAAGGGCCGGCTCTCGCTCACGTACCTGCCCCCCGAGCAGATCACCCCGGAGATGCTCGGCCTCGACGCGCTCCTCGGCCGCGTGCTCGCGCGCGACAAGCCGGCCGGCTACGTGTTCACCGAGCGCGACCTCCTGCCCAGGGGCACGCGCCCCGGGCTCACGGCCGGAATCCCGCCCGGCAAGCGCGCGATGCGCCTCCAGGCCGAGGCCGTCCCCGGGCTGTTCGGGCTCGCCGCGGGCGACCGCTTCGACCTCGTGGCGACCGTCCCGCTCCCGGCCCCGAAGGCGGGGCAGGGTGCGCCCGCGGTCGGCGGCGTCTACGGCCCGCTGCTCGCCGGGCGGCTCGGCGCGGGCGCCGGCAAGCAGGCGCGCGTCGACGTCGTCGTCCAGGCCGGCGTCGTCGTCGTGGCGCCCCAGGCGCGCGCGAGCGCCAGCGCCGGGCAGGGGGCGCGCGCCCAGGCCCGCCCGGTCCAGGAGGTCGTCGTCGCGATCGACCCGGACGAGGTGGCGGCGCTGACCGAGGCGCTCGCGGTCGGCGCCCAGCTCACGTGCCTGCCGCGCTCGGGCCGCGCCGACGAGGCCGAGGCCGACGCCCCCGGCGCGGCGCTTCCGGCCAGCGCGCCCCGCGCGGGCGACGGCGCCCCGCCCGAGCTGACCGTCCTCGACCGGATCACGGGCGAGGACCGCGCGCTCCTCGCGGTCCCCCGGGCCACGCCGCCCGCCGCGAACGGCCGCGCCCCGTGAGCACCCCGCGCCGCCGCCTCTCGCTGTGCGGGCGGCCCCGTCGTCGGGGCAACGTGCTCGTGCTCGTCGCCATGCTCCTGCTCGGGCTGCTCGGCCTCGCCGCGCTCGTGATCGACGTGGGCCTGGCCCGGCTCACGCAGGCCCAGATGCAGTGCGCCGTCGACGCGGCCGCGCTCGAGGGGCTGCGGAGCGGACGGCAGGCCGCGAGCGACCTGGTCGCCCGGGCGTTCGACGACGACCTCGACCTCGCGACGGAGGACGACCGCGTCGGCGCCGGCCCGGTCCTCGAGTTCGACGACGGGCTTGCCGGAGAGCTCCACGCCTCCCGCACGCTTCAGCGTGCAGCGCCCGGCTGGAAGCCGACCCGGAGTGACGGGACGGTCGGGCTCGAGCTCAACCTGGGCAACGCGACGCATGGCGACCTCGTCGCGGGGACCTACTCGCCGCGCACCGACCTGGACGGTGACGGCGTCCCCGAGACCCGCGCGCGGCACGTCGAGGACGACGACTACGAGCGTGACGACTTCACGGTGGCGGACGCGGTGAGCGCCACCGGCGCCCCGGCCTTCCTGGTCCGGCTCCGTCGCACCCCCGATCTCTACGGCCTCGACCGTGAGGCAGGCGTCTCGGCCGGCGGCCCCGCGCTGCCGTTCCTGTTCGGGCTCGGGACCGCGATCCAGGCCGACCCCGCCGCGCCCGGCGGCTACCAGCCGCGCCGCGACGGGCTCACCGTCCGCGCGACGGCGATCGCGGAGCTCCGCCCGGTCAGGGCGGTGGGCGGCCCCGAATCTGGCCTGGGCGAAGCGGGCTCGGGGCTCGCGCCGCTCGCGTTCGAACGCGGGTTCTGGGAGGGCCTCGCCTTCGATGTTCCGACGCAGATCTCGGTCGACGACGCGGGGCGCATCGAAGGCGCTGGCGGGGTCGAGGTCGGCAGGGCGTTCGCTCTCGAGGGCGCCCAAAGGTCGGTCCAGATCGGTCAACAGCTGGAGCGCGGGCCGTTGACCCTGCCCCTCAGCGCCGGGGCCACCTACGCCGTCGTCCTTGCCCCGATCCCCGGTGCATCCGACCTCCTCGCGGTCGGATTCGGCCGCTTCGAGCTGAGCGCCGACGCGACCCTCCTCACCAAGCGCAGGGGTGGCGTCACCCGAGGCAATGGAACCCCGGGCCTTGCCCGAGGCATTCCCACGGGGCAGGTCCAAGCCGTGCTCGATGCGCACCGTGGCTTCGTGGCCACCGATCGCGACAACTCCATCTGGGCCCCCGCCCTGGTCCGCTAGGAGCCGCCGTGGCCCAGTCGCTGCACGTCCTCGTCGTCGGCCCGGACGCCGCCCTGGCGCCGGAGCTCGAGGGCGCGTGCGCGGGCGTGCGCGGGGCGCGGGTCGTCGTCCACGCGGCGCGCGACGCGCGGCTCGCGGTCGAGGCGGCGCGCAGCCGCGCCCCGGACCTCGTCGTGTTCGAGCCGGCCGACCTGCGCGCGCTCAAGGCGCTCGCGCACGAGCTGGGCCACGCGGCGCCCGACGCGGCGCTCGCGGTCGCGTACCGGCCCGAGGCCCTCCCCGAGGGCGCGGCCGAGGGGCAGGTGTTCGTCGAGGGCCTGCGCGCCGGCGTGCGCGACTTCCTGCGCCGGCCGCTCTCGTCGGGCGAGCTCCAGCAGCTCGTCGACCGGCTCGAGCGGCGACCCGTGGCCGGCGGCGGCGCGCTGGCCCCGGTGATCGCGTTCGCGAGCAACAAGGGCGGGGTCGGCAAGTCGACGCTCTCGGTCAACGCGGCGGCGGCCCTGGCGCAGGAGCACCCCGACGAGGTGCTCCTGATCGACTGCTCGCTCCAGCTCGGGACGTGCGCGTCCATGCTCGACCTGACGCCCGAGACGACGATCGCCGACGCGGTCCGCGAGTACGAACGGCTCGACGAGACGCTGCTCCGCCAGCTCGCCGTCCCGCACGCGAGCGGGCTGCGCGTGCTCGCGGCGCCCAACGACCCGGCCGAGGCCTACGAGGTCGAGGCCGAGGCCGTGGCCCGGATCATCAACATCGCGCGGCGCGCGTTCCGCTTCGTGGTCGTCGACACGTTCCCGCTCCTCGACAACGTGATCATGGCCGTGCTCGACCTCTCCGACCGCGTCTACGTGGTCACGAACGCGACCGTGCCGACGGTCGTGGGGACGGCCCGGCTCCTCGCGACGCTCGAGCGGCTCGGCGTCCCCGCGGCCGCCGTGCGCGTCGTCCTGAACCTGAACCACCCCGACTTCCCGGGCGCGCTGACCGCGGGCGACGTCGCCGAGCGGCTCGGGCGCGGCGTCGACCACGTGGTCCCCTGGCAGAAGCGCTGCCTGACCGCCGTGAACACGGGCCAGCCCTACGCGCTCGAGGCCACGCGCCTGTTCGGCTTCGGGCGCGCCTTCGCGGGCCTCGTGCGCGACGTGGGCGACGTGCGGCCGTCGCGCCGCGCCCGCGGCCCCGCCGCGCCCGTCCCCGCCCTCGAGCACGCCCGGGGCGGGGCCGAATCGTCCGACGACGCCCGGCTCGAGGACGACGCGCGGGCCGCGGCGACCGCGCGGGGCACGTGCGACGACCCCGAGCACCGCGGCCGTACGTCGCTCTCGAGCCGCCTCCGGCGCGCCGGGGGCGAGGGCTGAGCGCGCGTGGACCCGCGCGAGGCTGGACGCGAGGACGGGCGCGAGGACGGGCGCGACGGCGGCGCGGCCCGGGGGCCGGGCGAGCCCGCGGGCGACCCGGGCTACCGCGAGCGGTTCCTCCGCTCGACCGTGGGCGACCCCGCCGGCCGCCTGACCCGCCCGACGGCGCCGCCCGGGACCCGGCGGGTTCACAAGCCGGCGCCGGCCCGGACCTCGCGCGCCGACCACCAGGCGCTCAAGGGGCAGCTCCACGAGCGCCTGCTCGAGGAACTCGGCGAGCGGCGCCTGCACGCGGCCTCCGAGGAGGCCGTGGCCGAGGCCGTGGGCGAGTTCGTGGCGCGCGTCCTCGCGGAGGACGAGCTCCCGCTCAACGCGGCCGAGCGCGAGCGCCTCGGCGACGAGCTGCGCGAGGAGGCGCTCGGCGTCGGCCCGCTCGCGCCGCTCCTCGCCGACCCCGCGGTGACCGACGTGCTCGTGAACGGCCCGCAGGACGTGTGGGTCGAGCGGTTCGGCAAGCTCGTGAAGACCGAGGCCCGCTTCCGCGACGCCGAGCACCTCCTGCGCGTGATCGAGCGGATCGCGGCCCGCGTGGGCCGCCGGATCGACGCGGCCGCGCCCATGCTCGACGCGCGGCTCCCCGACGGCAGCCGCGTGAACGCGACGATCCCGCCCGTCTCGATCGACTACCCGACGCTCTCGATCCGGCGGTTCGGCGTGCAGCGCCTGCGCCGGGCCGACCTCGTGCGCCTGGGCTCGCTCTCGGAGCCCATGGTCCGCTTCCTCGAGCTCGCCGTGCAGGCCCGCCAGAACGTCCTCGTCTCGGGCGGGACCGGCGCCGGCAAGTCGACGCTCCTCGGTGCGCTCGCCGAGGCGATCCCCGGCGACGAGCGGATCGTCACGATCGAGGACCCGGCCGAGCTGATCCTCGACCAGGAGCACGTCGTCCGGTTCGAGACCCGCCCGCCCAACGTCGAGGGGCGCGGGCGGATCACCGCGCGCGAGCTCGTGATCAACGCGCTCCGCATGCGCCCCGACCGGATCGTGATCGGCGAGGTCCGCGGCGGCGAGGCGCTCGACATGCTCCAGGCGATGAACACGGGCCACGACGGGAGCCTCTCGACCGTCCACGCCAACTCGCCGCGCGACGCGCTCTCGCGCCTCGAGACCATGGTCCTCATGGCCGGCCTCGAGCTGCCGAGCCGCGCGATCCGCGAGCAGATCAGCGCGGCGATCCAGCTCCTCGTGCACGTGCGGCGGTTCGAGGACGGCGTGCGCCGCGTCGAGTACGTGAGCGAGCTCGTCGGGCTCGAGGGCGGGACGCCGCTCCTCCAGGACGTGTTCCGCTTCGTGCGCCAGGGCCGCGCGGGCGCGCGCGTCCAGGGCGAGTTCGTCGCCACCGGGATCGTCCCGCGCCTCGTCGACGAGCTGCGCGCGCGCGGCGTCGCGCCCCCGCTCGAGCTGTTCCGCAAGGGGACGCGCGATGCTTGAGCCGCTCGCGCTCCTGCTCGTGCTCGCGGCGACCGCCGCGACGGCGACGCTCGCCTGGCGCCAGGCCCTGCGCGCGCGCGCGCGCGCCCGGCT
>JANJTH010000591.1 GCA_024711205.1 Planctomycetota bacterium
TCGTCGGGCGCGGGGGCCGGCGCCGTCGCCGGGGGCGCCGCCTCCGGCGTGGGGCCACCCGGGGCCGGCCCACCCGCCGGTGGGGCGGCCTCCGGGGACCCCGGCTCGGCGTCGGGGCCCGTCGCGCCGGGCTCGGCCGTCACACGCCGCCCGAGCGGATCATGCCGACGAGCAGGATGAGCCCGTAGAGGGTCGCGAGCGCGAGGAGCACGAAGCCGGCGGCGACGGGGAGCGGCACGAGCCCGAAGATCGTCCAGTCCGTGCCGCCCACGAGGTAGGCGCCGGCGAGCACGAGCGCGCCGATCAGCGTCGACACCCCGAGGCGGTTGAGCGACTGCGCCTGGGCGCGCGCGACGGCCTCGAGGTCGGGCTGGCGCAGCGCGAGCGAGAGCTCGCCGTGCCGGAGCTTGCGGAGCGCGATCCGCAGGTCGCGGGGGCCGGTCTCGCCCAGGTGCGTGAGCTCGTCGAGCGCGCGCCGCGCGTGCCGCAGGTGGAACTGCGGGTCGGCGAGGCGCCGCAGCCAGATCCCGAGCACGACGGGCCGGATCTCCTCGAGCGTGTTCAGCTCGGGGTAGATGTCCCGGCCGACCCCCTCGATCGTCGCGAGCGCCTTGCCCACGAGCAGGAGGTCGCTCGGGAGCACGACCTCGTGGCGCGTGATCACGTCGAACAGCGCCTGGAGGTACTTGCCGATGTCGAGCTTCGCGAGCTCGACCGACTCGAAGCGCTGGATCAGCTCGTCGATGTCCCGCCGGAGCGCGCGCAGGTCGACGTCGTCGCCGATCAGCTCGAGCCGGTAGAGGAGCCGGATCAGCCGGTCGATGTCCTTCGTCAGGATCGAGACGAGGAACGTCAGCAGCTCGTCGATCCGCTCCTGGTCGAGGGCCCCCATCATGCCGTAGTCGATCGGGCAGATGCGGTTCCCCGGCAGGACGAAGATGTTCCCCGGGTGCGGGTCGGCGTGGAAGAAGCCGTGGACGAGCGCCTGCTCGAGGATGAACGTGACCCCGACCTTCGCGATCGCGGGCAGGTCGATCCCGGGCACCTCGCGGATCTTCGGGTCGTTCAGCTTGACGCCCTCGATCAGCTCCTCGCAGAGGATCTTCGGCGTCGTGAGCTCGTCCATGACCTTCGGCACGTAGATCCGCGGGTCGTGGGCGAAGTTCCGCGCGTAGCGCTTGATGTGGTACGCCTCGGTCGTGAAGTCGATCTCCTTGAGGATCGAGCGGTGGAACTCCTCGACGATCGCGACCGGGCGGTAGCGGCGCAGCTCGGGGAGGCGCTCCTCGGCGAGCGTCGCGAGCCAGGAGAGGATCGCCAGGTCGGTCTCGATCACGCGCTCGAGGTTCGGGCGCTGGATCTTGAGCACGACCTTGCGCCCGTCCTTGAGCGTCGCCCGATGGACCTGCGCGATCGACGCCGCCGCGAGCGGCGCGCCGTCGAAGTCCTGGAACACCTCGCCGAGCGCGCGGCCGAGCTCGCGCTCGACGTGCTGGCGGATCCCCTCGGTGTCGAACGGCTTGACCTTGTCCTGGAGCTTGCGCAGCTCGACGACCAGGCTCATGGGGATCAGGTCGGGGCGGGTCGCGAGGACCTGCCCGAGCTTCACGAACGTCGGCCCGAGCTCCTCGAGGGCGAGGCGCATCCGCTCCTCGCTCTTGAGCGCGCCCAGGCGCGGGTCGCTCGCGGGGAGCACGAACCGCTTGAGCTCGTGGAAGGCCGAGTCGAGGCCGATCCGCGAGACGACGTCGTCGAAGCCGTACTTGAGCAGCACCCGCAGGATCTGCGGGAAGCGCTGGAGGCTGCGGATGCGCTCAGGGATCGAGGCGAGGCCCACGGGCCCTCCGGCGGGTCGAGCGCGCGATCATAGGGACCGCCCCGGGCCGGGGCCACCCCCGCTCAGCCCGCGGGCGCCCGGGGCGCCACCGCCGGCGCCGGGCCCTCGTCGTGGAGGAACGAGCGGAGCATGCGGTGCCAGTTCGCCTCGGCGCGCAGCCCCGAGAGGATCGAGGCGAAGCCGAACTGCAGGCGGTTGAGGAGCGCGAGCCCGCGCTTGTCCGTGTCGGGGTAGCCCTTCGTGAGCGTGACCTTGGCGCCCAGCCGGACGCCCCCGTAGGTGCGCTTGTAGACCTCGCGCGTGTAGTCGTCGTCGTAGCGGAACGGGCGGTCCTCGAGGATCGGCCGCCACAGGTAGGTCACGTAGTCGAAGAAGAAGTCCTTCTCCTCGTCCGAGGCGGCGCCGGGGTAGCCGAGGGCCGCGGGGAGCCCGTCGCGGACCGCCGCCACGTCGCCGGCCCACAGGCGCACGACGAGGCGCTGGAAGGCGCGCGGGACCTCGAGGTCGAACGGCTGCACGCAGCCGAAGTCGAGGAACCCGACCCGGCCCCCCTCGAGGAACACGTAGTTGCCCGGGTGCGGGTCCGCGTTGAACACGCCGTGGCGGTGGAAGCTCCCGAACACGAACTCGTAGAGGGTCTCGCCGTAGCGGTTCCGCGCCGCCTGGTCGGGGTCCGCCTTGACCTCCTGGTAGGTGCGCCCCGCGAGCAGCTCGGTCGTGAGCACGCGCTTCCGCGTGAGCGCGCGGTGCACGCGCGGGATCACGATCGTCGGGTGCCCCGCGTAGAGGGCCGAGAACCGCTCCTGGTGCCCCGCCTCGACCTCGTAGTCGAGCTCCTCGAGGATCTTGAGCTTGATGTCCTGGAGCGAGCGCGTGACGTCGAAGCGCCCCATGGTCGAGGCCCGCATCACGGTCTCGAGCAGGTCGAGGTTCTTCAGGTCCGCCCGGATCGCCCGGTCGATCCCCGGGTACTGGATCTTCACGGCGACCGGCTCGCCCGTGGTCAGGCGCGCCCGGTAGACCTGCCCGATCGAGGCCGAGGCGAGCGGCTCGTCGTCGAACTCGGCGAACACCTCGTCGGGCGGGGCGCCGACCTCGTCGATGAACACGTTCAGCATGTCGGCGAGCGCGACCTTCGGGGCCTTGGCCTGGAGGGTCGAGAGCACGCCGGAGTAGGTCGGCCGGAGCTCGTCGGGCAGCCAGTCGTCGACGTAGCTGACGACCTGCCCCGCCTTCATCGCGAGGCCCTTCATGCTGCCGAGGATCTCGACCACACGGGCCGCGATCTTCTCGTGGTCCTCGAGGTCGTGCTCCTCGGGGCCCGCGGCGCCGACCGCCCGCTTCGCCATGCCCAGCGCGAACCGCGCCGAGGTGTCGGTCGCGAGCCGCGCCAGCTTGTAGGTCCGGCCGAGCCGCGACTGGCTCGGTCCGCCGGCCCCTCCCGACTCGCTGGTCATGCCGCCGCTCCGCCGGTTCCGTGCGGGCGGTCGAGACGACCGCCCCAGGGCAGGATGCGCGAGGCGGGGCCCGGAGGGAAGGCCGCCGGGCGGCCCTCCCGCGCGCTACTCGCCCTCGCCGCCGCCGGCGGGGGCCTCGCCGCCGCCGCCCGCCTCGACGCCCCCAGCAGGCTGCTCGCCGCCGCCGCGGCCGCCCGAGCCGGCGGCCAAGTCGCCGAGCCGGCTGCTCACGCCGAGCTCCTTCTCGACCTCGGCGAGCAGGTCGCTGGCCGTGCCGTAGTCGACGGCGTAGTGGTCGCGGACGTGCTTCTCCGCGATCTTCATCGAGGCGTGCTGGGTCATCATGGGGTCGAGGGGCGGGCTGCCCGGCCCCTGCCCCGGGAGGTACTCGCTGAACAGCTCGACCCACACGATCGCGATGGCGAGGATCGTGCCCAGGATCGAGCTGATGAGCAGCGTCACGGCCACGGGGGCCGAGGGCGGCCGCGTGATGATCTCGCCGGCTTCGTCGCTCACGGTGCCCCTCGCCTACTGCATCAGCCGGGTCGCGGCGCTGTCGCCGGACTGGATCTGCTGGCCGTCCGCCGTGAACAGCACCCGGCAGCCGGCGCTGTCGCGCAGCACGCGCTCGACGACCACGCGGCCGACGTACTGGCCCTGGCGGTAGATCGCGAAGTGGAAGCCCTTCTCGACCTTGTCGTCCGAGCCGACCGAGAGGAGCACGAGCGGCGGGTTCACGTCCGTCTTGACGGCGACGACGGTCCCGTCGATCGCGGGGACCGGCGGCCCGGGCACGAGCAGCTCGAAGTTGACGCCGGCGTTCTCGGCCATGGCGATCAGGAGCTCCTTGTCACGGAGCCGCTTCCGGACGTCGGCGAACTCGCGCCGCACGTCCGACAGGTCCTGCTCGAGGCTCGTCGTGAGCGCGGTGAGGCGGGCGACCTGGCCCTCCGACGTCTCGCGGCGGTCCTCGGCGAGCTTCTTCGCGTCGTTGAGCTCCGTGTTGCGGGTCTGGAGCTGCTCGTTGCGCGAGAGCGCCTCCTGGAGCCGCGCGCTCAGCGAGCGCAGGTTCTCCTGGAGGAGGTTGTACTCGTCGACCTTCTGCTGAAAGAGGCGCGCCTGGTCGGATGCGCGCGAGGTCTCCTGGTCGAGGCTCGACTTCAGGCTGCGGACCTCGCTCTCCTTGGCGGCCACGATGTCGTTCTTCGAGATCACGTAGGTCCGCAGCGCGCGGATCTCCTTCTCGGCGCGCGACACGACCGTCGTGTAGCGGTGCTTGAGCTTCTGGTAGCTCGTCCGCCAGTCACGGCGATGCTGGTAGAGGGTCGACGTCATGCCCAGGTAGACCATGACGAGGATCGTCTGGAAGACGATGAAGATCTTGGCGAGGAGGCTCATGCGTGCCCAAATCCTCCGTGGCGTCGCGGCGCGCGGACCGCGATGGAAGTCGCGGCATTCTAGGGGCCTCTGCGGCCCGAGGTCAACCCACCACCTGGTGACGAGGCGGTGACGAATCGAGGCGGTGCGGGGACTCTCAACTCCGTGGCCGAGCAGGGCTCAGCGCGGTGGCGCCGCGGGCCCTGGGCCCGCGTCCACGGGGCGGCTCGGCCGGGGCTCCGCCCGTCGAGGGTCAGCTCGGCTTCTTGCGCTTGAGCTCCGCGGCCCGCGCGAACATCTCGTCGAGCGCGCTCCGCCGGATCTGCCCCGGCTTGACGTCGCCCTCGTCGGCCGGGGCGGGCGCCGGCGCGCTGCTCCGCGGGGGCGCGGGCGGCTCGTCGTCGAGGTAGGCCTGGGCCTGCGCGCTCAGGGCCTGGTCGTCGGCCGTGTAGCCGCCCTGGTCGTCGGCCGTGTAGCCGCCCTGGTCGTCGGCCGTGTAGCCGCCCTGGTCGTCGACCGCGTGGCCGGCCTGGTCGTCGGCCGCGTAGGCGGCCTGGTCGTCGACCGCGTGGCCGGCCTGGTCGTCGGCCGCGTAGGCGGCCTGGTCGTCGGCCGCGTAGGCGGCCGGGTCGTCGGCCGCGTAGCCCGCCAGGTCGTCGGCCGCCTGGCCCGCCTGGTCGTCGGCCGCCTGGCCGCCCAGCTGACTCCAGGAGAAGCCAGGGGCCACCTCCTCGTCGACGCGCGACGCCACGGCGCCACTCGCGGTCTCAGACCCGGGAGGCAACCCGGGCGAGGTCCCGCTCGGCTAGACGGCCGACGACCTGGGCTGCTACACGGCCGACGTCCAGGGCTGGTACACGGCCTACGACCAGGGCGGCTACAC
>JANJTH010000617.1 GCA_024711205.1 Planctomycetota bacterium
GGCCGGGCCGTCCTGCGCCACGCGCTCGACGACGACCCCGCCGGGCCCCGGCCGCCCCGTGAGCCCGAGGGCCCCGCCCCCGCGGCGCGCCGCCTCGATCACCGGCGCGAAGGCCGCGACCGGCAGGGCGTGCCCGTGCAGCGCGCCGCTCCGCCGGTCGCGCGCGAGCGGGCACACGAGGCCCACGACCCGCCCCTCCAGGTCGACGAGCGCGCCCCCTTCGCTCCCCGGGTTCACGGCGGCGCTCGTGAGCAGCACCTCCCCCCGCCAGAGCGGCTCGTCGGTCTGGAGCGTGGCGCGCCCCTCGAGCACCCCGAGGGTCGCCGTCCCCTGCCCGTCCCGGGCGACGCCGAACGGGTCGCCGAGGGCGACGACGTGGTGCCCGGGCGCGAGGGCCGCGCCCGCGTCGAGGCGGGCCGGCGGGGCCGCGAGGGGCCCCGCGGTCCGCAGCACGGCGACCTCGCGGTCGAGGTCGAGGCGCGCGAGCGTCGCGGCGACCCGCGCGCCGTCCCCCGTCACGACGACGAAGCGCGGGGCCGCGTCCGCGGCGAGCGTCGCGTGCGTGACGACGAGGTCACGGTCGACGACGACGCCCGCGCCGCCCTCGCGCGGCGCGATCGCGCGGAACAGGACGCGTCGCGCGAACGCGGCCCGGGGGCGCCCGCTCCCCGTGACCTCGATCCGCACGACCGCCGGCGCGGCGCGCGCGATCACGGCGCCGGCCTCCCAGGCCGGGGCGCCCCCCGCCCCGCGCGCCGCCGCGAGCGGGGAGAGCGCGGCGACCGCCCCCGCGGCGACGAGGACGCCCGCGGCCGCGGCTTCGCGGGCCGTCACGGCCCCTCCGGGCGCGGGGCGAGCGTCACGATGAGCGTGAGCTCGCGGTCGCCGCGCGCGATCGTGAGCCGCGCGGTCTCTCCGGCGGGCAGGATCGTGAGCCGGTTCTGGAGCCGGACGGGGTGGTCCACGGGCTGCCCGTCCACGGCCACGATCCGGTCGCCCGGCTGGAGGCCCGCCGCCGCGGCCGGGCTCCCGGCCACGACCTCGCGCACGCGCACGCCGGGCGCGAGGGCGCCGTCGCCCGCCCGGTCCTCCGGCGTCGTGAAGAAGCGGACCCCCAGGAAGCCGCGCGCGACCGGCCGCCCCGCCTTGAGGTCGTCGAGGATCCGCGTCACGACGTGGATCGGGATCGCGAACCCGACCCCCACGTTGTGGCGCGCCCCGGCCCGGATCGAGATCCGCCCGTTGAGCCCCACGAGGCGCCCCTCGAGGTCGAACAGCGGCCCGCCCGAGTTGCCCGGGTTCACGGCGGCGTCGATCTGGAGCGCGTCCGCGTAGAGCTTCCGCCCGCCCTGGAACCGCCCGACCGCGGACACGATCCCGAGCGTCGTCGCCGGCTGGTGGTCCTCGCGCGCGAGCCCGAACGGGTTGCCGAGCGCGAGCACGGGGTCCCCCGGCTGGAGCGCGTCGGCGTCGCCCAGGACGGCCGCCGGCGGCGGGGCCCCGCGGCGCCCCTGGGGCAGCTCGAGCCGCAGGAGCGCGACGTCGGCCGTCGCGTCCCGCCCGCGGACCCGCCCGGGCACGGCCCGCCCGTCGACGAGCCCGACCGTCACGACGTCGCGCCCCTCCGTGACGTGGTCGCACGTGAGGACCCAGCCCTCGCCCAGGTGCACACCCGAGCCGCCGCTCGCGCTCACGCCGCCCTGCTCGTCCGTGACCTCGACGAGGATCGTCACGACGCACGAGCGGACGGCCGCGATCGCCCCCTGGACGCGCCCCTCCCAGCGGCGCGCCGCCTCGAGGTCGCGCGCCGCATCGTCGGCGAACCCGGCGGCGGGCCCCAGCCGCCAGGCACCCGCGAGCGCCAGCCCCAGCAGGGCCGGGACCAGGGCCCGGGCGAGGGGCGGAGCGGGGGAGCCCCGGAGGGCGGCCGCGAAGGGCCGGACAGGGGCCGGGCGGGCCAGCATGGAGGCCCAGGATCCCCGCCCGGCGGCGGTCCGGCCAGGGGCCCGGGGGCGGCGGTCGAGCCAGGGCCCCGGCGGCCCGATGCCGCGCCGCCGGCCACCTGCGTAAGACCATGGGTTCGTATGCACTTCCGGCACGCGGGCCCACCCCCGGGCCGGGGGCTATGCTGGACCGTTCGCATGGCGAAGCGCGCGGGCGGACGACGCCCCACGGGGCGGGACGGGTCGAGTCCCCGGGGCGAGGCGCCCCGGGGGCGGCGAGGCGAGCGGCGGCCGGGCCGCCGGGCCCCCGAGGGCGAGGCCCCCGCGAGCGCGCCCGCGCGCGACGCGCCCCGGGCGACCGAGGGCCCGGTCCCCGACGCGCCGGCCGCGCGCCGCGAGCTGCTCGCGATCCAGCGCCGGCTGTGGCGGCGCCTCCAGCGCGAGATCGAGGCGAGCGTCGAGGAGAGCCCGCCCTCGATCGCCATCTACCAGGAGGAGTACCAGCGCGACCTGCGCCGCTACGAGGCGCTCGCGACCCGGGCCGAGCTCGTGGCCGCCGCGCGCGCCGCCGACGTCGTCTACGTGGGCGACTACCACACGCTGCCGCAGGCCCAGAAGACGCTCGTGAAGCTCCTGCTCGCCCTCGCGCGCCGGCGCGAGGTCGTCCTGTGCGTCGAGCTCGTCCACGCGGCCGACCAGCCGGCGCTCGACGCCTACATGGACGGGACGTTCCCCGAGGAGACCTTCCTCGCGGCGATCGACTACGAGCGGACCTGGGGCTTCCCCTGGGCCCCCTACCGCGAGATCTTCGACGTCGCCCGCCAGCGGCGCGTGCGCGTGCTCGGGCTCAACGCGAGCCCGCCCGACGCGAAGGCCGACCACCTCCTCGAGCGCGACTTCCAGGCGGCGCGCGTGATCGTCGAGGCGATGCGCGCCCATCCGGGCGCGCTCGTGCTCGTGTTCGACGGCGACCTCCACGTCGCGCGCGACCACCTGCCGCTGATCGTCGACGGGCTGCTCCAGCGCCTCGGCGAGCGCCCGCGCCGTCGCCTGATCGTCCACCAGAACGCCGAGGAGATCCACTGGGCCCTCGCGCGCGAGGGGCGCGAGCAGGCCGTGCGCGTCGTGCGCCTGGCCGCCGACGCCTACTGCGTGCTGAACGCCTCGCCGTTCGAGAAGCTCCACAGCTACCTGAACTGGGTCGCCGCGCGGGACGCGCTCGAGCCCCCCGACGGGCGGTCCGAGTGGGACCTCGTCGAGGACGAGGACGACGACGAGGACGGCGACGACGGCGACGACCGGGGCGCGGTCTACGCCGACCAGGTGCGGGAGCTCGTGGGCGCGGTGGCCCGCTTCCTCGAGCTCGAGCGCGACGACCTCGACGCGTTCCAGCTCTTCACCGTGAACGACCTCGACTTCCTCGACCACCTGGCGCAGGAGGGCGGCTTCAGCGAGGCCGAGCTCGCCGACGTGAAGCGGCAGATCCTCTCGAACGAGAGCTACTTCATCCCCAAGGGCGACGTGATCTACCTGGCCGACTTCTCGGTCGCCAACGCGGCCGAGGAGGCGACCCACTTCCTGCACCACCGCTGCGCGGGCTACTCCACCGACCGACCGCGCGACCTGACCACGGACTTCTACTTCCGCGCCGTGACCGAGGCGCTCGGGTTCTTCGGGAGCAAGCTCGTCGTGCCGACGCGCGCCTGCTGGACCGAGCTCGACTGCGCGCGGTTCGTCGAGCGGCACGCCCGGCGCGAGCGCGAGCGTCGCGCCCGCAAGGGCGAGGCGCGGGCCGCCGCGGCCGCCTCCGGCGCGTTCGACGCGTCGGCGAGCGGGCTCGACGCGGCGGCGGCGCTCGGCGGGTGGAGCGGCCACGCCGCCGCGGGCGGCCCGGCGAAGGCGGAGCCCTCGCCTTCACCCTCGACGGGCGGGGACGAGGGGCAGCGGGTCGCCGCGACGAGCCGGCGGGCCCTCCTCGCCGCGAGCAGGCTCGTGCTCCACCACCGCGGGCTCGAGCGCGCCTGGCTCGAGACGGGCGCCTGGCCGGGCGCGGGCCGCGCGCTCACGCAGCCCGCCGACCTCCACCTGCTCATCACGCACATGCTCGGGCACATGCTCGGCGACAAGCTCTACCGCGCGCTCGTGCGCGGGCTCGTCGACAAGGCGCGGGTCCGCGCGCTGTTCCACGCCGACCTCGAGGGCCGCAACGTCGCGCTCGGCCGCTACCTCGAGCTCGTCCGGCTCACCGCCCCGCTCGACGACGACGCCGAGGCCCGCGCCGAGCGGTTGTGAGGACGTGGGGGCGTGAGGGAGCTGCCAGGGCGCCCTGCCCGAGCGGGCGCGCTCGAACACGCGGCCGCTGCACCGGAGCGGAGCAAGAGCCGAAGGCGGGGGACCCCGCAGGGCTCCCTCCGCCTTCGGTCAGCGGACGCGCTCGTAGAGGCGCGGCTGGCCCTGGCCCGACTTGAGCAGGAGGCTGCTGCCCGAGAGCTCGATCGTGTACTCCTCGCTGCCCCCGTCGGCCCAGCTCATGAGGAGCTTGCCGCCGCCACCGGCCCACTGGCCGCGGCGCGCGCTGCCGCCCGAGTCCACGTCGGTGCGCCCGGTCTGGTTGCCGCCCGAGTCCTTGTGGTCCATGCCGGCGAGCGTCTGCGCGTGGTCGAGGCACGTCCCGTCGGCGCGCAGCTCGATCGTCCGGATCGACGTGCTCGAGAACGTCCCCGAGAACGTGTGCTTCTCGTGGCGCCACGTGCCGACGAGCCGCGCGTCGGTCTGCGCCTTGCCCTTGGACATGCTCCCGAACAGGCGCCGCGCCGTCTCGAGCCGCTCGCCCACGCGCGTCGCGTCCCCCACGAGGAGGCACAGGATCCCCTGGTCGTCGACGATCACGAGCTGGGCGACCGCCTTGATGTCTCGCCCGAGCGGGTTCTTCCCCGTCCAGGTCAGCTCGGCGACCCGCCGCCCCCCGACCGTCCGCACGACGGGCGCGGCCTGCCGGCGCAGGAACGGGAACGTCCCCTGGAGCTGCTGGTCGAGGAAGGCGACCGCCTCGGGCTGGTCCGGCTGGCGGACGCCCTCGGCCGCGACCGCGTTGAGGAGGAGCAGCTCGAGCGGCTGGCCCTGCGCGTCCTTGAGCGCGTCGGGCGCGACGAACGCCAGCCCGGCCTCCGTCTCCTGGGGCCGCCAGGTCGGCGGGTGGCGGAGCGTGAACCCGAGCGGGTGGCGCCACGTGGCCCAGTCGGCCGGGACGTCGCCGCCGAGCAGCCCGTCGCCCTTCCCCCCGTCCCCCGGCGGCGTGCCGGGGCTCGCGCCGCCGGCGAGCGGGTTCGCGGGCTGCGGCGGGCGCCCCTGCCCGAGCGGGTTCGCCGGGCGCTCGCGCTGGAGCCGGTAGCTCTCGCCGTCCGAGGTGAGCACGAGCGCGTCGCCGTCGAGCGTCGCCTGGAAGGGGAACCGGGTCCCCTGGACGACGAACGCCCCCTCGAGCCGCCGCTCGCCCGCGGCGCGCGCCTCGCACGGCATGCTGTCCGCGCCCATGACGATCGTGCCGCGCCAGCCCTGGCCGTGCCGCTCGAGCACGACCGAGAGCTGCTCGTTGCGCCACGTCCCGGACCAGGGGTCACGCTGCGCGAGCGGGTTCACGGGGCCGTCCTGGCCCGCGGCGACGCCGGGCCCCGAGAGCCCGAGCCCGAGCGCCAGGGCGACCACCCCCGAACACGGTCCTCCGCGAGCTCCACGCACGACGCCCTCCTTCGCTGACCCGCCGGGCGAGCATACGCCCGCCCGAGGGCCGCGACGAGGGGACCGGCGCGCCGCCCCGGAGGGCCCCGCGCGCCGGCCCGCCCGGCGTCAGCCGCGGCCGGCGCGGTGCTCGCCCAGCCGCTTGAGCATGCCGTCGACGAAGCTCTGGGCGAAGAAGCAGATCAGGTTCTTCGCCTTCCAGGACTTCGTCTGCTCGAGCAGCTTGGCCGGGTCGTCGCCCGCCGCGAGCCGCTCGGAGGCCCAAGCGCAGAGGTAGGCCGACTCGATCGTCGAGCGCTCGTGGTCGCTCATCATCTTGTGGTCGACGGCGAGCGCCTGGATGATCCGCAGCTTGCCCTCGATGTCGGCCTTCGCGAAGTCGGCGTCGCGGTCGAGCGACTCCTGGAGGAAGCCGAGCACGAGCTTGGCCGTCGAGGACCAGGACGTGCACTCGCGCACGAGCGCAAGGCAGCGCAGCTCGACGAGCGTCGGCGCGTCGCCGCACACCGTGGTCACGTAGTCGAGCGCGAGCGCGAGCTGCGAGTTCATCTCGGGCTCGGGGCTCGACACGCCGCGCTTGCCCGCCGCCTTGCGGGCCTCGTTCCCCGCCTTGACCGCCTCCTCGCCGGCCTTGCGGAGCGCGCCGAGCTGCCGCAGCCGCTCCTCCGGGGTCGCCCCCCGCGTCTCCTCGCGCACGAGCTCCTCGAGCGCCGGGCTGGTGACCTTCGACTCGTGCGTGCGGTCGCCCTGCGCCTCCGCGAGCATGAACATGCGCTGGCCGGGCGTCGCCTTCGTCCAGGCCTCGCCGCCGAACGCCACCCCGGCCTCGCCGGCCTCGGCCGCGCCGGCCACGGCCGCCGCACACACCGCCGCAGCGGCCCACGTCTTCAGCTTCATCACGTCGTCCTCCTCCCCCTGGGGGGGGCGACGATACGCGATCGACCGGGCGTGGTGGGCCCGACCCACGACCTGGCCCGGCAAGGCCCTCGCGCGACCGCTCGCGGGAGGGCCGCTCCGCGCTCGGCCCGCGCCGGGCCGCCCTCCCTCCGGTCGGTCAGCCCGGCACGGCCCTCGCGCGTTGCTCAGGCAGCGCGGCGGGCGAGCGCCGCCCGCGCGACCGCGCGGTCGTCGAACGGGACGACGCGCCCCGCCGCGACCTGGGTCTGCTCGTGGCCCTTGCCCGCGAGCAGCACGAGGTCGCCGGGGCGGGCCTCGCGCACGGCGGCCGCGATCGCCGCCTCGCGCTCGGCCACGACGCGCGCGCGCTCGGGGGCGGCGAGCCCGCCCAGGACGTCCGCGATGATCGCCGCGGGCGGCTCCGACCGCGGGTTGTCCGACGTGACCCACGCGACGTCGGCCCACCGCTCGACGGCCCGGCCCATGAGCGGGCGCTTGCCGCGGTCGCGGTCGCCGCCGCAGCCGAACACGACGTGGAGCCGGCCCGGGCAGAGCGGGCGCAGCGCCTCGAGGACGCGCTCCAGCGCGTCGGGGGTGTGCGCGTAGTCGACGAGGACCGCGGGCGCGCGCCCGCCGCCGTCGCCCACCGCCTCGAGGCGGCCGGGCACCCCCTGGCTGGCCTCGAGCCCCGCGCGCACCTGCTCCGGCGCGAGCCCGAGCGCCCAGGCCGCCGCCGCGGCCGCGAGCGCGTTCTCGACGTTGAAGGCGCCCACGAGCGGGAGATGCGCCGGGCCCGACCACCCGCCCAGGCGCAGGCGCGCGCGCGTGCCCTCGAGCCCCCACCCGAGCACCTCCGCGGCGACGTCGACGTCGCCCCCCGGCGCGGGCGCGCCCGGGGCGGACCAGGCGTAGCGGACCACGCGGGCTCGCGTGCGCCGGGCGAGCCCGCGCGCGAAGGCGTCCCCCGCGTTCAGCACGGCGACCGCGTCGGCGTCGAGCCCCGTGAACAGGCGCGCCTTCGCCTCGCCGTAGGCCTCGAGCGAGCCGTGGTAGTCGAGGTGGTCGCGCGTGAGGTTCGTGAACACGGCGCACGCGAACCGCGTCCCCGCCGTCCGCCCCTGGTCGAGCGCGTGCGAGGAGACCTCCATGACGAGGTGCCGGTGCCCGGCGTCGCGCGTCGCCGCGAGCGCCGCCTGGAGCGGCTCGGCGCCTGGGGTGGTCATCGTCGCGGGCGTCACGCGCCCGCCCACGCGGTTGCACACCGTGCCCAGGAGCGACGCCGGCCTGCCGCTCGCCTCGAGCAGCCAGTGGGTCAGGAACGCCGTGGTCGTCTTGCCGTTCGTGCCCGTGACGCCGACCACGGCCACGTCGCGCGACGGGTCGCCCAGCCGACGGGCGCACAGCCGCCCGAGGGCCGCGCTCGCATCGTCGACGACGACGACCGGGACGCCCAGGTCGCCCTCGGACGGCGCCTCGGCCACGACCGCGACCGCGCCGCGCGCCGCGGCCTCGCGGGCGAAGCGCGCGCCGTCGGTCCGCCCGCCGTCGGCCCGGAAGCCCGGGCGCGCCACGAACAGGTCGCCCGGCTCGACGGCGCGCGAGTCGCCCACGACGCGGGCGACCTGCGGGTCGTCCGGACCACCGATCCACCGCGGCGCGGTCAGGCCCGCGCCGGCCAGGAGCTCGCTCAGGCGCACGCTTCGCCCTCCCCCCGCGTTTCGGCACGCGGCGGGGCCGGGCTTGAGCCAACGATGCCGCGCAGGGGGGCGCGAGGTCGCCCGGGTCCGCCGGCCTCCCCGCGCCCGCGCAGGCGCGTCGGCCCCGGCGGCCGACGCGCCCCGGCGAGGCGCGGCTGGCCCGACCGGGCGGTCGGACCGGCTACCCGTCCGCGAGGCCCCCGGCCTGCGGCTGCTCCACGACCTCGACGTCGGTCACGACGTCCTCGAGCGACAGCCCCAGGGCCTCGACGAGGAACCGGACCCGCCGCGCGCACGCGCGCGGGTCGTCGCCGGGCCCGCACTTCGTGTGCAAGCGGACGGTCCCGTCCTCGAGGATGTCGATGTCGATCCCCTCGAGCTCCGCCGCCTCGATGGGCTGCTGCGGCAGGCGCTCGGACGGGTCGCCCGCCCCGGGCATCACGGCCCTGGAGGGGCGGGCGGGGCGCCGCCGATGGCCGGCGCCGTCTTCCGCGCGCCGTCGGGGCGGAGCTTCGCGAGCACCGCCTCGCGCGTCTGCTCGAGGACCTCGCGCGAGGTGCCGAGCTCGACGAGCTCGTGCTCGAGCCGGGCGATCTCGCCGCCGATCTGCTCGGCGCGCTGGCGGAGCTCGCTCGCGCGGCTCAGGGCATGCTGGGCCTGCTCCCGGTCGCGGCGGAGCCGCTCGAGCGCGCTCTGGTGCTCCTGCCGCTCGAGCTCGACCCGGGCCAGCTCCAGCTCGAGCGCGTCCTTCCGGGCCCGCGCCGAGCCGGTCCGCTCGCGCACGAGCGCCGCGCGCTCCTCGAGCTGCGCGACCTCCGCCTCGCCCTCGACGAGCCCGCGCCGGAGCAGGTCCCGCTGCTCCCCGAGGGTCCGCTGCTCGGCCTGGAGCATGGCGACCTGCCCGCGGAACGCGTCGCGCTCCGCCTCGAGCCGGGCCAGCGCCACGCGCTGGGCCTCGAGCCCGGCGGCCGCCTCCTCGCGCTCCACGCGCGCGTGGGCGACCTCGGCCTCGAGCCGGCCGCGCTCGGCCGCGAGCGCGGCCAGCTCGCCGCGCTGGGACGTGAGCGCCGCCTCGACCTCGGCCCGCTCGCGCGCCAGGCGCCCGCGCTCGGCCTGGGAGGCCGCGACCGCGACCGCGAGCTCGCCCCGCTCCTGGTCGAGCTTCGCGAGCGCCGCGCGCTGCCCGGCGGCGTCCGCCTCGAGCCGCTCGCGCTGGCTCGTGAGCGCCGCGAGCTCGCCGCGGGCGCCCTCGAGCTTGCCGCGCGCCTCGTCGCGCTGGCCCTCGACCTGGCCCAGGTCGCGCTGGAGCGCCGCGAGCTGGGTCGTCTCGACCTGGAGCTGGCCCTTGACCTTGCGGTTCGAGGACACGAGCCCCTCGTACTGGTCCTCCTGGGCCGCGAGGGTGGCCTCGTACTCGCGCAGCCGGCTCGCGCGGCGCCGGGCGAGCTCCTCGAGCTCGTCCGCGCGCATGCGCTGCTGGGAGGCCTCCGCGTCGAGGAGGGCGGACTCGACGATGTTCGGCGACGCGCACCCGATGGGGCCCGTCAGGACGGCCGTTCCGATGGCGAGCGAGACCAGGTGCAGCCTCATGGAGACCTCCCACAGCCAGGCGCCCCACGGGACGCCCCCGAGCCCAACCCCAGTCCAAGAACCATATCGGTCCCGGACGCCCTCCGCTACCCCCCCTCCCGCCCCGGCACGGGGTGTGCGGATCGCGCCCCTCCAGCACTCGCGGGAGGGCGGGGGCTTCTCCGGAGCCATGCGACAGGATCGGGGCCCGCCTGTATGCTCTGCCCCCTCGCCCGCCGGGCGAGGCACGCCCCCCCGCGGGCTGGGAAGGCAGGACGGGTGCGCCGGCGCGCCGAGAACCTGATCTGGATCGACCTCGAGTTCACGAACCTCGACCCGACGCAGGGGTTCATCATGCAGGCGGCGATGATCGTCACGTCGCCCGACCTGGAGCCCATCCCGCCCCCCGGGATCCCCGAGGACGTGGGCGGGCTGCTCTACGACGTGCACCTGACCGCCGCGCAGGCGGCGACCGCGTCGGACTGGGTCCGCACGAACCAGGCCGAGCAGCTCCGCCGCTCGCAGGGCGAGGACGCGCTGCCCGTCGTGAAGGTCGAGGACCTGTTCACGGGCTACCTGCTCGCGACCTGCGAGGTCCCCGAGGCGAAGCGAGACCGCCCGCTCCTCTCCGGGAACTCGGTGCACGGGGACAACGCGTTCATCGCGCATCACATGCCGCGCCTCGACGCGCTCACGAGCTTCCGGCTGCTCGACGTGACCACGATCAAGGAGCTCGCGCGCCGGTGGGCCCCGGACCTCGAGTTCCGCAAGAACGACGAGACGATCCGCCAGTGGTACCCGGGGAAGACCGGGCTCCAGGGCGAGGCGCACGACGCGCTCTACGACATCAAGGCCTCGATCGCCGAGCTCGCCTTCTACCGGAAGCACCTGTTCTCGCAGGCCGCGCTGCGGCGCGGCTGAGGCCGACGTCGTTGGCGAGGTCGACGGCGGGGTCGCAGGCCGCCGCCGCGCGGGGCGAGGTCCGCGGGCTGCCGGTCGTCGTCGTCCACGACCGGCGCGGGCTCGAGCTCGCGGCCGTGCGCGGGCCGGCGGTCCGGCAGTCCCTCACGCTGATCGGCGAGGACGGCGCCGTCGCGCGCACGCGCCCCGAGCGGGTCCTCCACACGCTCCGCGCGACCGTGCCCCCGGGCGAGGGGCCCGCCGTGCGCGACGCGCTCCGCGCGCTGCGGGCGCGCCTGCTCGGCGAGGCCGGCCCGCTCCCGCCCGAGGCGTTCGACGGGCGGCTCGACCCGGGCGCGTCCTACGACCTCGTCGCGCTCGCGCGGCGCGTGGCGGGCGGGGACGACGACGCGGCGGTCGTCCGGCTCGTGGGGACGTTCGCGCAGGGCGGCGGCGGCGACGGGTGGCTCCCGTGCGGGCTCCGCCTCGAGCGCGGGCGGTTCGCGCCGCTCGAGCGCGAGGCGACGGCGCGGATCCGCGCCCAGCGCGCGCGCGACGCCGCGCGCGCGCGCGCCGTCGAGGCGCTCGAGGGCTGGTGGCTCGCCGGCGGCGGGACCGCC
>JANJTH010000731.1 GCA_024711205.1 Planctomycetota bacterium
GGCTCGCCGCGCTGGAGGTCGTCGAGCGCGCGGGCGGCGTCGGCGGCCGTCGGGCGGCGCGCGGGGTCGCGCGCGCACAGCGCGCGGAAGAGCGCGTCGAGCGCGGGGTCGAGCCCGGGCGCGACGTCGGAGGGGACCTCGCCGCCGCCCGGCGCGACGCCCGTGAGCAGCTCGAACAGGACGACGCCGAGCGCGTGGACGTCGGCGGGTGGGCCGACCTCGCCGCCCGCGCGCTGCTCGGGCGCCATGTAGCGGGGGGTCCCCACGGGCCGGCGGGGGCCCGCGGCCCCGGGGGCGCCAGCGCCCGCGAGCGCCGGAGGGAGCGCGGCCCCTGCGGGCGCGTCGTCGCTGCGCAGGCTCTCGCTCTCGAGCAGCGCCGCCTCGCGCGCGGCCGCCTCGCGCTCGGCGGCGAGCCCGAGCCCGAAGTCGGCGACGCGCGCGCGGCCGGCCCCGTCGACGAGGACGTTCTCCGGCTTCAGGTCGCGGTGCACGACCCCGGCCGCGTGCGCGGCGGCGAGCCCGCGCGCGACGTCGCGCGCCAGCGCCAGGGCC
This sequence comes from Planctomycetota bacterium, assembly GCA_024711205.1. Lineage (GTDB taxonomy): Bacteria > Planctomycetota > J058 > J058 > J058 > JANJTH01. Next base: position 553 of record JANJTH010000731.1, read on the forward strand.
TGCCGGCGCGGGAGCGGGCCCTGCGCGAGCAGGGCCCGCAGCGAGGACCCGGGCTCGACGAGCTCGACCGCGAGGTAGGGCGGGTCGTGGTCGGGGTCGAGCCCGAGGACGCCCACGACGTGCGGGTCGGTGAGCCGGACCTGGAGCGCCCCCTCCTCGCGCAGCGCCCGGGCTCGCCCCGGGTCGTGCGGGACCTTCACGGCCGCGCGGCGGTCGGGGAGCGCGTTGTGCCGCGCCGCCCACACGGCCCCGAACGCGCCCGCGCCGAGCGGCGCCTCGAGCACCCACTCGCCCAGGCGCTGCCCGACGGCGAGCGCCGGCCCCGGGGACGGCGGTCCGGAGCCCTCGGCGGCGGGCTGGAGGGGCGTGGGCTCGCCGGTCGCGGTCACGCCCCGATCCTACGCGGCGGCCGCCCCGGATCGCGCCGGCTCGACGGCTTGGCGCGGCGCGGCGCGCCGGGCTACGTTCTCGGGGCCCGGAGGCCAACGCATGCCCTGGACCTGCGACCGCTGCGGCAACGAGCTCAAGGACGACCTCGCGGCCTGCGCGTGCGGGCGGACGAAGGAGGCCTGGACGATCCAGGCCGAGCGTACGCGCGCGCTTCAGATCACGACCGGCCGCGCGAAGCTCGAGGTCCTCCGCGGGATCTCGGCGGCTCCCGAGCCGCTCCCGCCGCCCGGGTCGGCGCCCGCGCCCGCAGAGCTCGTCCCGGCCGACGTCTGCCCCGCGCTCCCTGCCTCGGTCGTGCAGCTCCTCCTCCAGGGCGGGCAGCTCCCCGCGCCAGCGCACCGGCTCGTCGCGCGGGTCTGGCCGCGCAAGCTCGAGCCGACGGTGACCGTCGGGGTCGAGCTCGCGCGCGGCCCGGTGCAGGAGCGGCCGTTCGACCCCGCCGCGGCCGAGGCCACGCCCGAGGGGGCGCTCGACGTCCCGTTCGTGTGCGTGTGGGGCGCGCCGCGCCTCGAGCCAGGCGCGATCCCGGGCCACGAGGTCGTGGACCTCTCCGAGGAGGGGGAGCCCGGCTTCGCGCCGGCGATCGAGGTCGCGGCCGTCCGCAAGCGCGTCGAGCTGCCCGTCGCGGCCGTCGAGCGCGCCCGACCGGCCGTGACCGTGCTCGAGGTCGAGGACGTGTGCTTCGCCTCGGGCCGCTCGATCCTGCTCCCCGGCGGGTGGTCGCCCGAGGACCCGGTCGCGGGGCTCTCGGTCGTCGCGGCGGCGCTCGACCACGCGCGCCGCGAGCCGGGGCTGCGCCTGCTGCTCGCCGGGCACACCGACACGAAGGGGTCCGCCGCGAGCAACCTCGCGCTCTCGGCGCGCCGGGCCGAGAACGTGCGCCGCTACCTGGCCGGGGAGCGCGAGGCCTGGGCGGCGCACTGCCAGGAGGACTACGACATCGCCGACATCCAGACCGTCCTGCGCTGGGTCGCCTGGCACCACGGCTGGGACTGCGACCCGAAGGCCGTGGACGGGCAGTGGGGGGAGCGCTCGCGTCTGGCGCGGGACGCCTTCCGCGAGCGCTACAACGCCGAGCGCGGCGGCGCACTCGAGCGGGGCGCCAAGCAGCAGGCGGCGGACTGGGCGGCGTACTTCGACCTGTACGAGGACGCGCTCGCGCAGAAGCTCCTGTGCGACGCGCCGCGCCTCGCGGGGCTGCGCGCCGGGCTCCGCTGGTGTGAGCCGGCCGCGCTCGCCTGCGGCGAGGCCTGGCCGAGCGAGCGCCCGGGCGCGGGGTCGAGCAAGGCCAAGGATCGGCGCGTGGACCTGCTCTTCTTCGCGGAGGACCAGGTGCCCGCGCTCCCGGGCGACCCGCCGGGGCGCGCGATCTACGACGCCGGCTGCGAGCGGCGCTACCTCTCCGTCGCCGACGCGTTCACCGAGCCGCCCCCGCCCTGGGACGACGGCCCGCTCGGGGTCGTCTGCCCGATCGCCCGTGTGCACGAGGCGCCGGCGCCGCTGGGCTGACCGCGGGACCCGGGGGTCAGAGGCCGACCTCGGGGAAGATCGCGTAGACGGAGTCCTCCTCCGCGCACATGGACTTGATCCAGTTCGCGAGGTGGAAGCACATGGGGTGGTTGTCCTCGCCCGCGGCCCCGCCCAGCCAGATCCGGAACCGCTGCAGGCGGTGCACGCCGTTGACGAGCGAGACGTGCATGCGGTTCAGGTTGTCGACGAACGCGGCCTCGTCCTCCGCGCGCGCCAGGCAGCGGATCAGCCAGGTCTCGACGTCTTGGCGGTACGGCCAGGGGAAGAGCGAAGGGCACGGGGGGAACTCGCCCGAGGGCTCCCGCTTCTCGAAGTAGGCGAACCACTGCTCGACGTAGACATGGCTGACCCAGCAGAGCTCTTCGGGCTGCGCCTTCTCACGCTCGGCGAGGAAGTCGTTCCAGGCCGCGTCGGCCGGGTGGCGCAGGTGCTCGGTGAGCTTGTGCTGGAGGAGCGCCCCGAGGCGGTGCTTGACCCGCTTCTTCCACAGCTCGAGCATCTTCCGGGACTCGGGGTGGAGGACGGCGTCGTCGAGCCACGTCCGGAGGCGCGCCAGGTTGTCCGCGTAGCGGGCCCTCCGCTCGGCGTCGACCATCTTCTCGACGTGGGCCCACGACTCGTTCGCGTACGCGACCGTCACGTCCTCGGCGGTCTCGCGGATCAGGACGCAGCGGTTCTGCGCGCGGCCCTCGGGCGTGAGGTTGTCGGCGACGAAGCGCGTCAGGTCGACGGGCCCCTCGACCCACCGCCCCTCGTAGCCCTTGTCCTCGGGGCCCTGCGGCGACTCCGGCGGCGTGATCTTCAGGAAGGCGGCGAGGTGCATGAGCACGGCATTCGCGCGCTCGTCGCGGAGCGCCGAGTTCTTCTCCGCCGGGCCGCGGAGGTCGCTGAAGCCCTCGAGGCGGAACCCGCGCCGGACCATGATCGGCTCGAGGAACGGCGGCTTCGCCGGGTGCGCGACCAGGCTCTTGCCGAGCCGCTGGAGGAGCGGGTCGAGGAGGTCGCGGACGCTGGTCGGGACCTTCGCGACGTCGATCGCGCTCTCGCCGACCGCGAAGTCGTGGAAGCGCCAGGTGCAGGCGAGCACCGACCCATGCGAGCGGCGCGCGGGCGGCACCTCGTCGAGCCGGAACGGGGAGACCCGCGACGCCTCGACCTCCCCCTCCTCGCGGGGCGGCTGCCCGCCCACGTCGACCTCGACCTCGGCCTTCATGGGCTTGTCGGCCTTCCCGCCCGAGGTGAAGGTGCAGGGGACACGTACCTTGCCCAGGTCGAAGAAGGCGCAGCGCGCGACGAGGTGCTCGGGCCGTGAGGCGGACGTGACGAGCGGCCGCTCGGTGTCGAGGCCACCCTTCGAGTGGTAGAACCCGAACGACTTCGAGGGCGTCCAGCGCAGCTCGCCGTGCTCCCGGTTCGAGTCGAGCGGCGGGTCGATCACCGCGAACAGGCGGACCTCCTCGCCCGGCGCCGGGACCACGTTGAAGGTGTGCACGGAGAACGCGTAGGCGTGCGGGGCCGGGCAGTCGCCCGGGCACTCGTCGAGGATCGGCCGGTGCTTCTTCTTGCCGGGCTTGTCGTCCTCGTCGCCGCGCTCCTCGCGCGCCTTCTCCTTGTCCTCCTCGGTGGCGGGCTCCCACTTCTTGGGCGCCGGCGAGGGGACGTCCTTCTTGGCCTTCTTCATGTCGATCACCCGGCCGCCCGCCACGAGCCAGGTGCTGCCGCAGTTGTGGCAGGTGTCGCGCGCCCACGAGACGTAGCAGACGTAGCCGCTCGTCGAGCACGCGCTGCACTTCCAGACCCAGTAGCAGTCGCCCCACCGCTCCTCGACGGCCTCGGCGTGGGGGAGCCTGCAGGTCCCGCCCGCGCCCACGCACTCGAGGTACTCGACCGGCGCGGAGAGGAAGTTCGTGAGCGTCCGCTTGGGGTTCTTGTGCCCCTCCTTGCACTTCCAGTAGTAGGCGTGGACGGGATACTCGCTCACGGCTCCTCCTCGTCCTGCGAGGGCTCGGCGCGTCCGGCGAGCCGGCCCATGGCGACGGCCTCCGCGCGCGCCGCGTCCAGGCGGGCCGCCGCGGGCGCCCCGGGCCGCGCGAGCGCCCGGGCGAGTCGCCCCATGACGGGCTGGCGGTCGAGGTCGAGGTCGCCCGCCATGAAGAACAGGTCCACGAGCTCGAGCACGTCCTCGAGGGCGAACAGCCGGTAGCCGCGGGCGCGGGCCACGAGGTCGTGCACGGCGTCCTCGAGGCCGTCGCCGAGGACCCGGCAGGCGTCGCGGTGGAGGCCGCGGACGTGCTCGAGGACCTCGTCGTCCAGCGTCGGGCGGCCCCGGCGGCGGGCGAGGTCGTCGGCGAGGGCCTCGACCTGCGGCGCGCGCAGGACGAGCTCGGTCCGGCCCGCGTGGCGGCGGCGCGCCGGGCCCGCGGCGGTGCTCGGGCGGAGGACCCAGGCCACGGGGGGCCCGACGGAGGGCTCGGGCGCCGCGGGGCCCGTGGGGCACGGCACGATCCAGGCGGCGAGCAGCGCGGGCGCCTCGGGCGGGCCCGTGAAGGCGACCTGGCACCAGGGGCAGGCGAGCGACGCGGACGCGTCGGACAGCGGGGTGGCGCAGAGCGGGCACGCGCGCGCACCGTCGCGGGCGACGGCGACCCCGAACAGCTCGGCCGCGCCCTCGAGCTCCCACGTGGGCGCGAGCACGCGGAACGTGCGCGGGTCGTGGAGCCGGAGCGTGAGCGTCCGAGCCCGGCGGTCCCGGGCGTCCTGGGCGCGGAGCAGGGCCCGGACGTGATCGCCCACGCGCTCGGCCGGCCCCGCGGCCACGAGCACGGACCCCCACCCGCGGGCGAGCGCCTCGGCGTGGAGCGCGAGGTCAGCCTGACGCCCTGGGGCGGGGTCGCCCGCGCCCGGGTCGACGAGGTAGGGGGCGAAGCCGAGGCGTTCGCGCGGCCCGCGGAGCAGGCAGCGGGCGCGCGCGAGCGCCTCGGCCGGGGCCCGCGTCGGATCGAGGAGGAGCCACGGCGAGAGGCCGGGGCCCAGGTGGGCGAGCGCGGTCGCCAGCGCCCCGGCCGGGTCGTCGCCGAGCGGGACGACCGCGCGCTCGAGCGGCCAGTCGAGGGGCGGCCCCTCGCGCAGCGGGCCGACGAAGGGCTCGACGCCCGTGGCGTCGACCGACTCGACGACGGTCTCCTGGCCGTCGGCGCCGCGGAGGGCGAGCCAGGTCGGGCCGGTCTCGACGACCTCGCCCTCCACGAGCTCGCCCGCGGCGAGCGTGACGACGACGGGTCGCTCCGAGACGAGCCAGGGCGCCCTTGCCCTGGCCTCCGGGCCTTCGTGGTCGTCGCCCAAGCGCATCTCCCGTGGCACGTTCCGGCTCGCGGCCGGCCCCGGGGGAGTCTAGGCAATCGCGCCGCGCTCGCGCCAACGCTCGCCAGGTGGGCGACGGGCGCCCGCCCTGCGGTCGCGCGCCCGATCGCGGAGACCCCCGGCGGCGTGCGGCGCGGTGGAGGCGATGCAGATCGGCTTTACAGGGCCGTCGTTGTCAAGCCCGCCGCTTGACAACGCAAGCCTACGCGCGCTCAGGGCCTCGCATAAGCCCAGGTTCGGCCACGAAGTCGGCCGGCGCGCGGTTTGTTTCGGGATCCCTCGGACGGTGGGCAGCGCCCGCCCCTGGGGAGGTCGCGTGAGGGCAAGGTGCGAGGTGTGGGCCGGGACGCGCAGGGGCATGGGACCGGTCGTCGGGTGGGCGCTCGGGTGCGCGCTCGTCGCGGGCGCCTCGGCGGCGGGGGCGGGCGCGGGCGAGCCGGGGGGCCCCGTTCGCGTCGAGCTGAAGGACGGCCGGACGCTCGAAGGCCGGCTCGTGGCGGCGCGGCCGGACGGCACGCTCGAGCTCGAGCTCGAGTCGGGCTCGATCCGGGCGCGGGTCACGATCCCGCCGGGCGAGGTCGCGCGCCGCCATGGGGTCGGGCCGGACGCGGGCGCGGTCGAGCGCGAGGCGCGGGCGGCGGCGGCGCGGGGCGTCGAGGAGCCGGGGGCGCGGGCGCGTGCGCTCGCGGCGCTCGCGCGCGAGGTCGCGGAGACCGGCGCGCCGGAGGCCGCCGCGGCGCTGTGGGCCGAGGCCGGGGCGGCCGACCCGGCCTTGCGCGACGAGACCGACGTCGCGCAGGCGCGCGCGCTCGTGGCCGCAGGGCGCGAGGTCGAGGCGGAGGCGGCGCTGACGGGCGCGCTCGAGCGCAACCCGAAGAACCTCGCGGCCCGCGCCGTCGCGCGCCAGCTCGAGGAGGCGTTCGCGCGCCGGGCCGAGGAGCTGCTCGAGCCCGGGCTCGCGGCGTGGGCAGCGCGCGACCCGCGCCGCGCGCTGCGCCTGCTCGAGGACGCCGTGGCCCGCCTGCCCCGGCGCGTGCTCGACGCGGCCTCGGAGCGGGTGCAGGCGCAGAGCGGGCTGACGCTGCCCCAGGTCCTGGTCGACTGCCGGCTCCAGGCCACCTGCCGCAGGTGCGAGGGCGCCGGCGTCGTCGCCTGCCCGGCCTCGACCGGCAACGCGCCCACGCGCTGCCGGTTCGGTTACCGGCAGACCGTGCTCCGCGTCGAGGAGGAGGCAGGGCTGCGCTTCGCGCGCCGCGACCGCTGCGGGCGCTGCGACGGCATGGGCCACCTGGGCTGCGACGACTGCTTCGGGCTCGGGCTCGCGATCGGCAAGCCGACGGCCTACGAGCGCGAGGCGCTGCTCGGGGCGCTCGAGGGCCAGCTCTCGGGGCTCGAGGCGCGCGCGCAGAAGCTCGCGGACGCAGGGCCCGGGCTCGAGACGGCCGAGGGCGCGCTGCGCTCGGTCGCGGGGACCGAGCTCGTGCAGCTCCTCCAGGGGCTGCGCGGGACCTCGCGGGCGCTCACGAAGCTCGACCCGCACGCCGCGGCGATCGGCGGCGGCGACCATCGCCGCAAGGCGCAGCAGAGCGGCAGGCAGCTCGCCGGCGTGCTCACGGCGCTCGCGAACGCCCTGTTCGTGCTCGGCGAGCGGCGCTACGAGGACGCCGTCTCGTCGGCGAGCGGCCGGGACGGGCAGGGCGAGGCGGTCCCGGCGGCCGTGCGGGCCATGCGGGCCCGGCAGGCCTGGGAGGCCGTGAACCAGGCGCGGATCTACTCGCTCGAGGCGCTGCGGCTCGACCCGTCGACCGCGGGCCCGCTCGGGGGCGACCTCGAGCGGCGCGTCGCCCTCATGGAGGGCTTCCTGGGCCGGACCTGGCGGACCTACCGGCTGCTGCGCGCGGCCGAGGAGGGCGCCGGCGGGCCGAGGCAGGGCGACCTCGCCCGCAAGCTGGCGGCGGCCGCGGGCGACCTGGGCCAGGCCGCGCAGGCGCTGAGCGAGGGCGAGGCCGCGGGGACGGTCGAGCTCGGCGGGCGCTCGAACGGCCGCTCGCGCGGGGGTGCCCGGTGAGGGGCCGGGACGCGCAGGTGGGCGAGGGCGAGCCCGACGCGGGCCCGGCGGCCGGCGGCGATCGGTGCGCTCCCCCCGGGCGACCGCGCGCCGCGCGGAGGGAGCGCGCGAGGGGCGATCGGCGCGGGCCCGGGCCGCAGATCGCCCTGAGCGCCGGGGTCGCCTGCCTCGCGAGCGCGATGACCGCGGGGGGCGTGGCGCTCGCGCTCGGTCGCGAGCGC
>JANJTH010000749.1 GCA_024711205.1 Planctomycetota bacterium
CGCGCGCTGGCGGACGCCGGCGCCCCGGCGGCGCTCGCCGCGGCCTGCCTGGCCGCGCTCGACGCGCAGGGCGGCGGCGGGGGCGGCGACCTGGTCCTCTACGTCGAGCACCCCGAGGTCGTGACCACGGGGCGGCGCGCCCAGCTCCCCACGCGCGACGCGGCCGAGCTCGCGCCGGCGCGCGCGGCGGGCCTCGAGGTGGTCGAGGTCGAGCGCGGCGGGGCGGCGACCTGGCACGGCCCGGGCCAGCTCGTCGGCTACCCGATCGTCGCGCTCGGGCCCGCGCTCGCGGTCGGCCGCGACCTCCACGCCTACCTCCGCGCGCTCGAGGGGGCGCTCGCCGACGCGATCGGCGCGCTCACCGGGCTCGAGGCCGGCCCGCGGCCCGGGCTCACGGGCGTGTGGGTGGGCGAGCGCAAGGTCGCCTCGATCGGGGTCGCCTGCCGGGGGTGGGTCACCTTCCACGGGTTCGCCCTGAACCTCGACGTGGACCTGTCCCGGTTCGCCCTGTTCCGCCCCTGCGACCTGGAGCCGCGCGTCATGGCGTCCCTCTCGAGCCTCGGTCACCCCGTCACCCGCGACGCCGCGCGCGAGGCCGTCCACGCGGCGCTCGCCCGCCGGCTCGGGCTCGGCACCACCCCCGCCGGGTCCTCCCCGGCCCCGGGCGCCGCGTCCCCGGGAGCCCCGGCGCGGCGCGCCCCGCGCCCGCTCGGCGCCGGCCTCGTGTCCGCGCTCGCGGCGGGCGTCGCCCTGCTGGCGGGCTGCCCCGGTCCGCCCGCGAGCGGCCCGGGCCAGGGCCCGGCCCCCGCGCCGGCCGAGCTCGTCGAGGCCCCGCCGGGGACCGCGTCGCTGCGGCTCGTCGCGGTCGGGTCGCGCCGCGCGGAGGTCGTCGCCTGCGTGGCGAGCCACACGCGCTACGCGCCGGCGCTCGCGGAGCGCCTCGTCGACCGGGCGCCGGTCACGCTGCCCGGGCTCGCGCCCGAGTCGGCCAGGCGAGCCGCCGAGGAGCTCGCGGCGCTCGGCGCCCAGGCCGTCGTCCTCCCGGGGCCGCCGCGGTAGCCCCCGAGGCCGGAGGGCTCGGCCTCGACCGGTCAGGGCAGCAGAAGGCCAGGCGCCTGCCTCTGGCCGCACCAGGAGCGCCGTGCCCCCGCACGACCGCGGGAACGGGAAGGGGAGCGGGATGAGGCGCCGGATTCGGGGCTCGTGACCACCTGAACGGTGACGGCGGGCTCTCCGGCCGGGCCTCTAGGGCGCGTTGCCGGAGCGATACCAGCGGAGCATGCGCGGGATCCCCCGGTCGTCCGCGGGCACGTCGCGGAAGCTGACCGGGAGCGAGCGCCCGCGCGCGTCGCGCACCTCGAAGTGGAGGTGCGGGAGCATGCTCCGGCCCACGTTCCCGCTCTCGGCGAGCAGCGCGCCCTGCGTGACGCGTTGCCCGGGGGTCACGCGCGCGCCGCCGCGCCGGACGTGCCAGTAGACGGCGACCGTGCCGTCCTCGTGCTCGACGTGCACGCCGTTGCCGGGCGCGCTCGGCCCGTTGCCGTCGTGGACGTCGACCACGCGGCGGACGACCCCGGCGCGCGCGGCGCGCACGGGCGAGCCCTCGGGCATCTCGAAGTCCCAGGCGAACTCGTCCTCGTCGGGGTAGTGGCTCACGACCCCGTTGTTGCCCTGGATGCACAGGCGCTCGACCCCGCCCGGCCAGGGCAGGAGGTAGGGCGAGGCCTCGCGCGGCGGGTAGACCTCGAGGTCGCGCGGGCCGCCCCGGCCGGCGAGGAGCAGCGCGACGAGGGCGAGCGCCGCGAACGCGGCGAAGGCGCAGCCGCGCCGCCCGAGCGCGGGCGGCGGCGGCGGGAGGGGCTCGGGCACGGGGCACGCTCCGCGGGCGCGCGGCCCGCGGCCGGAGGATAGCCGCCCCGCGCGGGGGCGCGTGGTCCCGCGCGCCCGGGGCTCGTGTCCCTTCCAACCCAAAGTCAGGGGTTCTCGCTCGGTCTCGTCGCCGCGGGCTGCGTTGCTCGGTCGGTTGCAGAGCGCTGCCATGCGCCCTCCCTCGCGCCTTGCCCGCGACGACGATCCCTTCGCGAGAGCCCACATCTTTAGGCTGGAAGGGACACTAGGATCCTCCCGCGCTGGCGCCGCGCGGGCGGCCATCGCGCGAGGGGTCGTCGTGGAGGGTGTGGTCCTGGGCGGCGGCGCGCGCGTGCCCACGTGGGAGCAGCGCTGCGTGTATTGCCACGACCGGCTCGGCCGGGCGGTCGCCGCGCTCTGCCCGGTCTGCGACGTGCGGCTCCACCAGGAGTGCGCGGGGCTGTGCCGGCGCTGCCCGACGATCGGCTGCCCGGGCGACTTCCGGCCCGGGCTCGCGGCCGCCGACGCGGCGGCGACCCCGGCGCCCGGCGCCGACGAGCCCGCCTGGCGGCAGTGGCCGCGCGAGGACGGCCCCGCCGCCCGCCCCCAGCACACGTCGCCCGCGGTCCGCACGCGCGACGGGCGCGCGACCGGCCGGACGCTCGGGGCGGCCCTGTTCGAGCGGCCCGTGCGGCTCGCCGAGGCGGACCTGCGCGGGCAGGAGCTGCGCGGGCTCGACCTCGACGACGGCGACCTGCGTGGCGCGCGCCTCGACGAGGCCGACCTGCGCCGGACCTCGCTCCGGCGCGCCGCGCTCGAGCAGGCGTCGCTCGTCGAGGCGAACCTCGAGGCCGCGGTGCTCGAGGAGGCCCGGGCGGCCCGCGCCTCGCTCCGGGGGGCCAGGCTGTTCGGCGCCCAGGCCGCGCAGGTCGACCTCCGCGGGGCCGACCTCGAGCGCGCGCTCCTCGTCCGCGCGACGCTGACCCGCGCCCAGCTCGGCGGCGCGCGGCTCCACGGGGCCGACCTCGGCGACGCGGACGCCCGCGGCGCGCGGTTCGACGGGGCGGACCTGACCGACGCCCGGCTGGCCGGCGCGGTCCTCGAGGGCGCGGTCCTCGACGGCGCGGTCCTCGACGGCGCGCGCGGCGAGCGGGTGGTCCTGCGGCAGGCGACGCTCCGGCGCGCCCGGCTGCTCGGGGCCGAGCTGCGCGAGGCCGTGCTCGCCCGGGCCACGCTCGACGACGCCGACCTGCGCGGCGCCGACCTGCGCGGCGCCGACCTGCGCGGCGCCTCGCTCGCGCGCGCGGACCTCCGCGC
>JANJTH010000846.1 GCA_024711205.1 Planctomycetota bacterium
GGGGGGGCGGCCCCGCGGGCCCCGGCGGTTCCCCGCGGGGGGGGCCGGGGGGGGGTCCCGCCCACCCCCCCACCCCGGGATATGATCCCGCCCCGTGAAGGTCCGGCGCGGGATCCCTGTCGTCGACGGCGTCGTGATCGGCGAGGCGTTCCTCCTCGACGCCGAGCACTACCGCGTCACGCAGCGGTTCGTGAAGCCGCGCACGCCCGAGGCGGCCGAGCTCGAGCTCAAGCGCTTCCAGCAGGCCGCGACGGCCGCGCGGCGGGAGACCGAGGAGCTCCAGGCGAAGGTCTCGGGCGAGGTCAGCTCCGACGTCGCCTCGATCCTGGCCTACATAGGCATGCTCTACGAGGACCCGGACTTCCTCGCCTACGTCGAGCGGCGGATCGGGCGCGACCACTTCACGGCGGAGCACGCGGTGAGCCGGCGCGTCGCGATCTACCGCAAGGAGTGGGAGCGCCACGAGGTCACGCGCAACCGCCTGGCCGACCTCGACGACTTCGAGCGGCGCCTCCTCAAGCACCTCCTGGGCGAGAAGCACGAGACGCTCAAGGACCTCAAGGCGCCCGTGATCGTGATCGCGCGCGACCTGACCCCCACGCAGGCGGCCTCGCTCCCGCTCGAGTGGGTGCGCGGGTTCGCGACGGACCAGGGCGGCAAGACCTCGCACACGGCGATCCTGGCCCAGAGCCGGCGGATCCCGGCCGTGGTCGGCCTGGGGTCGATCACGGGCGACACGGTCGGCGGCGAGCTCGTGATCCTCGACGGGCGCGAGGGGCGGGTCATCATCGACCCGGACCCGCAGACGCTCGCCAAGTACGAGGACCGCCAGGCCAAGTTCGCGCGCTACCTGCTCGAGCTCGAGGAGCTGCGCACGCTGCCCGCGGAGACGCGCGACGGGCACCGGGTCAACCTCTTCGCGAACATCGAGTTCCCCGAGGAGGTCGCCGACGCGCTCAAGCACGGCGCCGAGGGGATCGGGCTCTACCGGACCGAGTTCCTCTACGACAAGGACCACCCCGACCCGAGCGAGGAGGACCACCTCGCGGCCTACGGGCGGGCGATCGAGCTGCTCGGCGACCGGCCGCTCGTGATCCGCACGCTCGACCTGGGCGCCGACAAGTTCACGCCCGAGGGCTACGAGGTCGAGGCGAACCCGTTCCTCGGCTGCCGCTCGATCCGCTACTGCCTGCTCGAGCGGCAGGACGTGTTCCGCCGCCAGCTCCGGGCGATCCTCCGCGCGTCGGCGCGCGGCGACGTGCGGATCATGCTGCCCATGGTCTCGTCGCTCGAGGAGCTCGTCGAGGCGCGGGCCCTCGTCGAGGACGTGAAGCAGGAGCTGCGCGCCGAGGGGCTCCCGTTCCGCGCGGACGTCCCGGTCGGGATCATGATCGAGGTGCCCTCGGCGGCGCTCATGGCGGACGTCCTGGCCCAGAACGCCGACTTCTTCAGCATCGGCACGAACGACCTCGTGCAGTACTCGCTCGCGGTCGACCGGGTGAACTCGCGGGTCGCGTCGCTCTACCAGCCCGCGCACCCGGCGATCTTCCGCCTGCTCCTGGGCACGATCGAGGCGGCGCGCCGCCACCGGATCCCGGTGAGCATCTGCGGCGAGCTGTCGGGCGAGCCGCACTTCACGCTCCCCCTGGTCGGGCTCGGCATGCGCGACCTGTCCATGGCCTCGGCGACGATCCCCAAGATCAAGCGGTTCATCCGCTCGATCAGCGCGGTCGAGGCCGGGCGGGCCACCGACGCCGTGCTCGGGCTCGCGGACGCGACCGCGTCGCAGGAGTTCCTCCACCGGCGCGCCCGCGAGATCGACCCCGCCCTCTACGGGCTCTGACCCTCGGGCCCCGGGGAGGGTCGGGCCTGGCCGGCGCCCGGGGGCTGCCCCGGGGCCGACCTGCACCGGGGAATGGACAAGACCGGGTCAAGCGGGCATCGTGTCGGCCCGAAGAGGGGGGGCCGTGAGCGGACCTGGAGCAGGGGGGCGCGTCGTCGTCGGGGCCACGTGGCTCCGGCGCCTGCCCCCGCGGGTCGTCCGCGTGGCGGTCGCGCTCGACGTCACCCTGGCCCTCGTCCACCCGGCCTGGGCGTGGCTCCTCATGTGGCGCTGGACCGGCCGGGCCCTGGGTCTGAGGTCCTTCCTGCGCTTCTGCCTCCAGTCGACCCGGTTCATCTGGCTGCACCTCCTCCACGCCGGAAACGGCACGGGCGGCTGGTCGGTCGACTGGCGCTCGCCCCCGGTCCGCCGCGCCACGCGCGCCGAGCGGCCGGACTGGCTGGCCCCCGGCGGCTGCGGGACGTGCAAGAACTGCTGCACGACCTCCTGGCTCCCGCCCAGGCAGGCCGCCTCCTGCCCCTTCCTGGGCCAGGCCGGCTGCACGGTCTACGGCGGCGTGTTCTGGGACTACTTCAACTGCGGGCGCTACCCCGACAAGCCCCAGGTGATCGCGGCCTACGGCTGCGCGCGCTTCGACCCGAACGACCCGGCCGGGCGCGACGGCGCAGCGCGCCGGCGCCTGAGCTCGGGCCCGCGGCGCGGGCGCGTGCTCGAGCTGGCCCAGCCGGTCGGGTAGAGGCCGACGGCTCGATCGAGGTCCGCCCGGCCCTCCCCCCGGGCGCGACCGCGTGGCCGGCCGCCGGATGGGCGCCGGACGGGCGCGCACGGGCCTCCCCCGTCGTTCAGCCGTGGCCCCGGCGCAGGGCCTCCACGAGCCGGGGGCGGTCGAGCTTGGCGTTGTGGCGCGGGTCGAGCGGGACCGCGTCGACGAGGCGGACGTCGTCGAGCGCGAGGTCGGCCGCGCGGAGCGCCCGGCGGACGCGGGTCCGGAGCGCCGCCTCGGCCGCGGGGTCGAGGGCGACCTCGGGCGCCGGGACCAGGGCGAGGACGGGGAGGCCGTCGACGGCGACGAGGGCCGCGCGGGCGACGCCCTCGAGCGCGTCGACGAGGCCCTCGACGTGGAGCGGCCAGACCGTGCGGCCGCGCAGGTCGCGCACGTCCTCGCCCACGCGCCCGGCCAGCCACAGCCGGCCCCGCTCGTCGCGCGCGGCCACGTCGCCCATGCGGTGCCAGACCCTGCCCGTGTCGGGCTCGACGACCTTGTTGCGGGCGAACGCGCTCCGGTCGCCCACGTAGTCGCGCTGGACGTGCGCGCCGGTCACGAGCACCTCGCCGGGGACGCCCACGGGCACCTCGACGTCGCGCCAGCCGCGCGGGCCGAGCGCCCAGGGCCCGTCGGTGGGGACGACGAGCCGGACCTCGACCTCGTCGGACGGGCGGCCGACGCAGGTGCCTTCGCCGCGGGACGTGCGCGCGGCCGTCTCGCCCAGGACCTCGTCGGCCTCGATCGTCGCGACCGGCTCGGCCTCGGTGGACCCGTAGAGGACCTCGATCCGCCCCCTGGCGTTCGGGCAGGCCCGCCGGAGCAGGTCGAGCAGCGGCGGCGGCACGGGCGCCCCGCCCGCGACGACCGCGCGCACGCGCGCGAGCGGCCGGCCGCGCGCGAGCACGTGGCGCGCGATCGGCGCGAGGTACGACGGCGACCCGCCGATCGTCGTCACGTGGAGGTCCTCGACCTGCTTCACGACCACGGCCGGGTCGACGCTCGCGATCCGGCGGAAGTCGACGAGCGGGAGGACCGAGGGCACGCCCGCGGCCAGGTTGTTCAGCACGAACACGGGGAGCGCCGGCATGTCGACGTCGCCCGGCTCGCGCAGGAGGTGGCGCTTGAGCACGTCGCCCTGCGCGTTGAGGAACCGGTGCGTGCGGTTCGCCCCCTTGGGCGTGCCCGTGCTCCCCGTCGTGAACGTGATCAGGCTCGGCTCGTCCTGCTCGCACGGCACGAGCGGGAAGGCGTCACGCCCGCCCGGCCCCGGCCGGGCCAGCAGGTCCTCGAGGTGCGCCCCGAGCGCCCGGTCGAGCCACGGCCGCGCCGAGCAGGCGACGAGCTTGACCGGCACGTCGCGCACGGCCGCGTAGCCCGCCCGGAGCAGGTGGGCCTTCGGCACGCCCACGAACGCGCGCGGCCGGGTCAGCTCGACCGCCCGCGCGATCTGCGGGAGCGGCACCCAGGGGTCGACGAACACGGCGCAGGCCCCGAGCTTCATGACGCCCAGGAGCGCCGCGTAGAGCGGGCGCGACATGGGGACCATGAGGAGCACGCGGTCCCCGCGGCCCACCCCGCGGTCCTGCAAGCCCCACGCGACCCGGCTCGCGTCGCGGTCGAGCCCGGCGAACGTGACGAGCTCGTGCCGGACCTCCTCGGGCCGCGCCCGCCCCGGCCCGCCCGGAGCCGAGGGGAACGCGATCGCGACCCGGTCCGGCGCGCGCTCGACCCAGTGGTCGAAGAACTTGACGACGTTGCCCTCGGGGTGGATCAGGTCGGGCGCTGCTCGCCCCACCCCCCGCCCGTCGTCCAGTCCGAGCCCCCCAGCGGAGCTCTTCCCGTTCCCGTTCCCGTTCCCGTTCCCGTTCCCGCGGTCTCGCAACGCCCCCGCCCCACTCTTCCCTTGCCCTTGCCCTTGCCCTTGCCCTTGCCCTCCCTCTTCTCTTCCCTTCTTCCCCTCTTCTCTTCTCTCCTCCCCCTCCTACCCCCCTCTTCTCTCCTCCCCCCTCTTCAGCCGCCCTCGTCCCCGTCCACGATCCGGGCCACGCCCTCGCCGGCGTCCATCTCGACCGTCATGCCGTCCTCGACGCGCGCGATCAGGTCCGGAATGTTCACGATCGTCGGCAGCCCGAGCTCGCGCGCGACGATCGCCGAGTGGCTGAGCAGGCTCCCGCGCTCGATCAGGAGCCCGCTCGCCGACGGGTACAGCGGGACCCAGCCCGGGTCCGTCCGCGCGGCGACGAGGATCTCGCCGCGGAGCGACAGGTCGTCCTTCGGGCTCTTGATCACGCGGACCTTGGCCCGCACCTTCCCCGGGCAGCAGGGCGTCCCGCGCAGGACCTTCGGGTCGCCGGTCGCGGCCGCGCGCGGCTTGCGGAACGGGTTGCCCGCGTGCACGGCGCCCAGCGTCACGATCCGGTCGTCGGGCTCGGGCGCGGCCTTGAACCGCTCGAACTCCGCCTTGCGGACGGCCGCGAGCCCGCGCACGTCGGTGCAGGTGGTCGTCCCGTCGGCGTAGCCGAGCACCTCGTCGAGCTGCAGGTAGTAGACGTCGTGCCAGTCGTCGAGCGCGCCCCGCTCGACGAGCTTGCGCCCGTAGGCGTTGAACAGCCGGCGCAGGACGCCGTAGGTCCGCGTGCGCCCGAACCGCATGTTCTCGCGGTTCTTCACGTGCTTGCGCGCGTGCTTGAGCACCCACCCGTAGACCCACCGCCGCGGCGCCCACAGGCGCCGCTTGACCACGGCCTCGGCCGCGGCGCGCTTCGCCCGCTCGCGCGCCTCCATGGCCTCGACGTCGAGGTCGGCCTGCGGCAGGTAGTTCTTGATCATCGTGAACAGGAACGCCGGCCGGTCCTGGAGCGTCGGCTCCTCGAGCTTGAGCTCGTTCATGCAGCGGAAGCCCCACCGCTCGAGGTAGGCCTTCACCTCGCCGTGGAACGCGGCGTGCGCCGGCGTCGCCGCGAGCGCGTCGAGGCAGCGGTCGTCGGGGGTCGCCTCGAGGAGCGCGCGCAGGGCCGGGTCGCGGCGGACCGTCGCCGCCATGCGGATCAGGTTCCGCGTCGGCTCGGTCGACTCGATCCCGCCCTCGCCGCACAGGAGGTCGTTCTGGAACCCGCCCGCGGGGTCGAGCCCGTAGGAGATCGTCAGGTCCTTGAGCTTCCCCGCGAAGACCATCGCGCAGAAGTCGGCCACGAGCGGGGCCTGCCAGCGGCGCAGGAACACGCGCACGAGCTCGTGGTACGCCTCCGAGAGCTCGTGGAGCGAGAGCCGGTCGAAGTCGACGACCGACCACCGGGCCCAGTTCTCCTTGAAGTTCCGCTCGAACCGGGCCACGAGCGCGTCGACGGTCCAGAAGTTCCGGATCATGCTCCAGGCCATGTAGAGGCGCTGGCGGAGCGTGCGACGCGGGCGGGCCGCGGCGATCCGCGTCGCCTCGCGGATCCCCATCATCTGCTCCATGTGCCCCTGGTTCTTCTCGAACCCGGGGAACAGCGAGAGCAGCCGGTACCAGGAGAGGATGTTGTAGAAGACGTTGCCCTGGAGCAGCCCGAGCATGGACCGGTAGATCCGGTCGTTCTCCTTGATCTCCTCGCGGGGGATCCCCGACAGCTCGCAGCTCTGCTGGTAGGCCTGCGCGTAGGCCCCGCGGATGAAGCTGAACGTGAGCGGCGTCGTGACGCCCGAGTAGCTCTCGATGATGTTCGAGTTGTCCCAGACCGTCTCGGGCCCCGACGGCGGCGGCGGCGGGAGCGTCGTGATCGGGCGCGCCTGGAGCACGAAGACCCGGCCGCCCGCGCGCGTCCACTCGACGTCCTGGTGGACCCCGCCGTAGTGGGCCTCGATCGCGGCGCCCAGCCGCGCCAGCGCCGCGAGGGCCGCGTCGTCGAGGCAGGCGACCTCGCGCCGGTCCTCGGGCACGGCCTCCGTCGTCGTGCCCTCACCCTTCGCGCGGTCCCACACGACGCGCTCGGCCTTGGGCTGGACGTCGCGCTCGAGCACGGCGCCGTCCGCGCGCGCGACCGTGAACCCGTCGGCCGCGAGCGCGCCCGAGACCAGGCCCTCGCCCAGGCCCCAGGTGGCGGACGCGACGACGACGTCGCGCCGGCCCGTCGTCGGGCAGGCCGTGAAGAGCACGCCCGAGACCTCGCCCTCGATCATGCGCTGGACCACGACGCCGACGGCCACGTCGAGCGGGTCGAGCCCGTGCTCGTGGCGGTAGGCGATCGCGCGCGCGCTGAAGCCCGAGGCCCAGCAGCGCCGCACGGCGTCCTCGACCGCGTCCGCCCCGCGCACGAACAGGAACGTGTCGAGCTGCCCGGCGAACGAGGTCGCCGCCGCGTCCTCGCCCACGGCCGAGCTGCGCACGGCGAGGTACTCTCCGCTGGCCCCGGGGGCCTGGCCGCCGCCGCCGCCCGCGCCGCCGGCGCCGGCCGCCGGCGCCGGCAGACCCGCGAGCGCCGCGGCCACGAGGTCCCCGAGCCAGGGCGC
>JANJTH010000862.1 GCA_024711205.1 Planctomycetota bacterium
GAGCTGCGCGCCGCCCAGGTCGCCGGGGAGCGGCTCCGCGCCGACCGCCGCCCGCAGCGCCTCGGCCACGGCGCTCGCCCGCTCGAGCCCCGCCGCCTCGCCCGGGGCGGCGAACACGGCGAGGAACCGCCCCCCCGCCTCGCGCCCGAGCACGACGTCGGCCTCGCCCGCCGCGCGGCGGAGCGCGCCCGCCGCGTGGAGGATCACGCCGTCCCCGGCGCGCAGCCCGAACATGTCGTTGAGGAGCCCGAGGTGGTCGAGGTCCACCCGCAAGACCGCGACCGCGCCGGGCGCGACGTCGGGGGCGCGGCCCTCGGCCGGCGCGGCCGCCTGCTCGAGCTCCGCGAGGAGCCGGCGCAGCTCGAGGACGACCGCCGGGGTGCCCAGGAGCCCGGTCAGGGGGTCGCGGGCGAGCGCGTCGGCCCCGCCCACGGCGCGCAGCCACTCGCGGCGCGCCTGCGCCTCCCGCTCGAGCGCGGCGGCGCGCCGCGCGCCGTCGTCGCCGGTCCCCGCCCAGGTGAGCACCGCCTGCCCGATCTCGACCCGGTCGCCAGGCGCGAGCGCCGCGCGCGTCACGAGCTCCCCGTTGAGCCGGGTCCCGTTGCGGCTGCCGAGGTCCTCGACCGCGGCCGCGCCGTCGTCCTCGACGACGAAGGCGCAGTGCTCGCGCGAGGCGGCCGCGTCCTCGATCACGATCGTGTTCGACAGCGCGCGGCCGACCGTCGCGCGCCGCAGCGCCCCGAGCTCCTGCACCCAGGCCTGGGGCCCGTCCTCGACCACGATCCGCATGGTCGCGCGAGTCTAGTCGAAATCCCGGCCCCCACCCGCCCGGGGCTCCAGGCCGGGTTGCTTGTGTCCCCCGGCGCCGTGCACCACAATCCGCGGGCGGGGCGCCGGGGCGCGGGTGATCGTGAAGCGCGTGCGAGGGGGCGGGGGCGGGGCGGCGCGGTCTGACCGCCCGGGGCGGCCGGCGTGAGGGGCGGACGCAAGGGGGAGGCGCGGCGCTCGACGCGGCAGCGGATCTACACGCTCGTGGCGGGGGCGCTCCTGCTCGCGCTCGGGCTCGGGTCGCTGCGCGGCATGCTGCTCCTCGGCCGGCGGAAGCTCGACGAGAAGCTCTACCCTTACCCCTGGAAGGTGCTCGTGGCGCTGGCGCAGGTGCAGGAGCGCTACCGGCTGCACGACCTCGACGGGGACGGGGCGAAGGCCTACGCGCCCTCGCTCGAGGCGCTCGAGCGCGCCGGCGCGATCTCGCACGCCCTCGCCTTCGAGGCGGTCGGGGGCTATCGCTACGGGGTCGTCGCGGCCGACGCGCAGACCTGGGCGATCCGCGCGGCCCCGGCCGCCGAGGACCCCGCGGCCCTCCACTACTGGGTCGACCAGACGCACGTCGTGCGCGCCGCGCGCGGGCAGGCGGCGGACCGGGGGGCCGCGGTGTTCCTCGACCCGCGCCGCGCGGACGTGGTCGTGTTCCCCGGCTGGGAGGGCAAGTGAGCGCCCCGCGCCGCCGCAGCGTCCTGCCGCTCGTCGTCGTGCTCGCCCTGCTCGCGGCCGGCCTGTGGCTCGCGCGCAAGCTCGGGCACCGGCTCGAGGACTGGGCCCGCGAGCCGAGCCTGGCCTGGGCCCTGGTCGGGCTCGCGGGGCACGTGACGGCCGCCGCGCTCGCCTGGCGGAGCTTCCCGCTCCTGCGCGACGCCCGCCTGCTCGGGCTCGTGATCCTGCTCCTGCCGGCGGGGCTGCTCGAGTTCCTCCACCACTCCGACCTGCTCGGCGCGAGCGAGGCGCCCGGCTGGCTCGGGGAGCTCGGCCCCGAGCTCCAGGACCGCGCGCCGCCGTTCGTCGGCCGGGCCCGGTCGTGGCTGTTCCCGGCGATCCCCGCCTGCGCGCTGCTCGCCTGCGCCATGCCGTCCACCTGGCCGGTCCGGCGCCTGCGCGTGCTCGCGTTCGGCCTCGCCGCCGCGGCCTCGCTGGTCGTCGCCGGCCTCGCCGCGTGGGGGCCCGACGCGTTCGGGGCGCTCGCGCGCCCCGCGACCGCGCTCGGCGTCCTCGCGCTCGCGGCCGCCGTCGTCGCGATCGGCTGGTGGCGGACCGAGGGCGGGCTCGGGGGCGCCGTCGCGGGGCTGTGCTGCGTGGCCCTCACGGCCGGCCTCGCGCACCTCGGCGTCGGCTTCACGGGCGTGCTCGAGCGGCTCTACCTCGACCTGCGCTGGATCGACCTCGCGACGGTCGAGCTGGGCGCGCTCCCGCGCGGGACGGACCGGCTGCTGCTCATGCTCCTCGCCGTCGCGCTCGCCGCGCTCGTCGCGCGCGAGTGGATCGCCGAGCTGAGCCACCGGACGAGCCACGACGCGCTGACCCGGATTTACAACAAGGCCTACGCCGAGGCGATCGTCGGCCAGTCGGGCGCGATCGAGCTGGGCGGGCGCTTCGCGGTCGCGCTCGCGGACATCGACCACTTCAAGAAGGTGAACGACACGCACGGCCACGGGGCCGGCGACGTCGTGCTCGCGGCCGTCGCGGGCGCGATCCGCGAGACCGTCGGGGCGCGCGGGGTCGTGTGCCGCACGGGGGGCGAGGAGATCACCGTGTTCTTCCCGTTCGTCCCGCTCGCGCAGGCGGCCGAGATCTGCGAGCAGGTCCGCCGGGCCGTCGGCGCGCTCCGGATCTCGGTCACGAACAACGAGGGCCGCCGGCTCCGCCTCTCCGTGACCCTGAGCGTGGGCGTCGCCGCGAACGCCGACGACGCCGGCGCGACGCGCTACGCGCGCGTCAAGGACGTCGTCGACGCCGCCGACCGCTGCGTCTACCAGGCCAAGCGCGGCGGGCGCGACCGCGTCGTCACGGACGCCGGGGCTTAGGGCCCCTCGCCCTCTCCGAACGACTCCCCCTCGAAGCGCGCGACCCGCGTCCCCGGCTCCCGCCACGCGTCCGGGGGCAGGCCCGCCTTCCGGCACACCTGCTCGAGGAAGGTCACGGCGTCCCAGCCGCGGCCCCGGGCGACCTGCGGGAGCAGGACCCCGCTCCGCTCGCCGCGGGAGACGACGAGCCCGTGCCGGCCGACCTCGACCGCCCCCGGGAGGTCGCCCCGGGCGAGCGGGACGGGCGCGGAGAGGACCGTGAGCTCGATCGAGAGCCCCGGGACCTCGTCGGCGGTCACGGGCGCGAAGCGGTGGTCGCGCAGGGCCGCGCCCACGGCGAGCTCCCGCACGGCCGCGGCCAGGGGCATGCGCCCCTGGGTGTGGCCGAGACACCCCCGGAGCGCCCCGTCCGCGCGCCGGCGGAGCGTCACGAACACCCCGCGCACGGCCTCGAGCGCCGGATCCCCCGCCGGCAACGCGGGCGCGCGCCCCGTGAAGCAGCCCTCGACGGCCGCCCGCGCGAGCGCCAGCAGCGCCCGCGCGCTCGCGGCGTCCAGCCGACCGGCGTCAGGGAGCATGCGCAGGCCGAGGCCCTCGCCCGGGAGGCGCCACGGGGGTGGCCCGACGGGCCCACCCCCGGGACGCCTAGTTGAACGACGTGTAGAGCGACTCGACCATCTCGCGGAACGGCCCGGTGACCTCGTTCGTCCACTTGGGCGACGTGCCGAGGATCTCGCTGTACATCACGCTGCCCTGGACCGAGAGGATCATGAAGCACAGGACGACCATGATCGTCCAGGCCGCGTGCGACTGCCGCTTCTCCACCTCGAGCGAGCGCATGCGCGCCGACTGCGACATGTTGCGGCGCGAGGCCCGCTGCGAGCCCCCGGGCGCGGCCGCGACGGCGACGCCGTCCGTCTCGCCCGACTCATCCATGAGCTCGAACGCCTCGGTCTCCATGGACTCGTCGGAGCCGACCTCGACGAGCGCCGCGTCCGAGTCCGTCTCGACGAGGCCCATGTCCTCCGACACCGACGGGACCTCGACGGTCGGGATCGCCGCCTCGGGGTCGCTGTCGTGCGGAGAGACCGTGTACTCCTCGGTCGTGTCGAAGATGATCTCCTGCTGCGACCCCGAGCGCGCGCCGCCCATGATGTCGCCGATGTTGATCACCGTGTCCGACGTCGAGTCCTCGAGGATCAGCTCGTCCGACGACTCCGCGATCCCCATCTCCTGGTCCGAGTCGGTCAGGATGATGGTCGGCTCCGTCTCGCGGCCCTGCTTGAGGGCCATGACGTCCTGGACGCGGAACTTCATGCTGCTGCCGGCGCGGAACCCGCGCAGCTCCGCGTTCGAGACGAGGCGCTTCAGCTCCTCCTCGTCGATCTGGAGCTCCTCGAGGACCTCCTGGAAGGTCATGTACTCGATCGCCATGCCTGCTCTCGCCTCCACGGGCCCCAGGGCGCGCTCCCCGGGCTCGTCACGCTGACTTGATCGCCTCGGTCCGGGCTCTCGGAGCCTACTTCGGGGGCTCCTTCTCGCTCAGCTTCCGCACGTCGCCGACCGACGGGTTCTGGCTCTTCCCGCGCTGCGACCACTCCTGGAACCGGAGCTCGAACTCCATGTTGCGCACCGCGCCGAGCGCGAGCGAGCCGTCCTTGTACTCGTAGACGCACAGGCGGCGCGACTCGGGGTCGAGCACGAACAGCACGTCCCGGCTCTGACCCTGGGTGCCCGAGCCCGTCACGGCGAACACGTTCGAGGCGCCGCCGGCGGTCTGGGCGTGCGCGGCGGGCAGCGGCTGCTGGAGCCCGATCGACGCGCCGAGGGCGACGACGACGCCGAGGAGAAACGCGATCACGACGTGGCTGCGATCCATGGAAGCGACCTCACGGTCCGTGGTGTGGGTGCGGAGAGCCCGTCTCCTCCGCGGTCGGGCCCGAGTATAGGGGCGCTCCGGCGCCGTGTCCACGCCGGAAATGCCGTCCTCCACGGCTGCGGGGAGGTTCCCGGGCGGGCGTCGGGGCGCGGTCACCCCGCCGCCACCGCCGCGTCACGGGGCCGGCTCGACCGCCTGCCGGGGCTGCCCGGCGAGCCAGCCGGCCAGCCAGACGTCGTGCCCCTCGGGCGGGTGGCCGGTCGCGATCGGGCGGCCGCGCGCGTCGAGGAGGAGCACGAGCGGGAGGCCGGGCGGCATGGGCGCGCGGGCGTGCTTCTCGAACAGGCCGCGCGCGACCTCGCCGCCGTCGTCCACCGCGATCACGGTCCAGGCCAGCTTCGGGTCGTCGAGCACGCGGAGCACGGGCTCGGGGTGCGGGCCGAGGCGCCAGCGGGCCGCGTCGTCGGCCGCGACGAACACGACGAGCAGCCGCCCCGCGCGGGCCTCGGCCGCGCGGAGGCCCTCGCCGATCGACGGCGACGGCCGCGGTCCGCCGCGGCGCGCGCCGAGGAGGAACGCGACCCAGCCCGTGACCGCGGCGACCAGGACGGTGCCCACGAGGATCCAGCTCGTCACGTGCCCTCGCTCGCGCCCGGCCGGCTCCGGACTCCTCGCGGGTATACCTCGCCGGCATCCCCCTTGCGAGGGCGCGCCCGACGCGGCTATACCCTCTCCCGGCGGGAGGGGCCGTGGCAGGAGACCTCGAGGCGGCGCGGCGGCTCGCACGGGCCCTCGTCGAGGAGCTGCACGACGAGCACGGCGACGCGCTCGAGGCGGCCGCGCGCGAGGGGGCCCTCGCGGCGCGCTTCGCGGACGCGATCGCCGAGGCCCGCGCGACCCACGCGAAGCGCGCCGGCGACGTCGCGGGCGCGGACCCCTTCGGCGAGGCGCTCCAGGCCCTGGCCGGCCGCTGGGGCGACCCGGCCCAGGTCGCGCTCGAGCCCGCGCCGGACGAGCCCGCGCCGGACGAGCCCGCGGCCGGCGCGC
>JANJTH010000028.1 GCA_024711205.1 Planctomycetota bacterium
GCGGGTCGGCGCCGCGTCGCGCGCTACCCCCCCTCGCGGCGAGGGCTCGCCGTGACGGCGAAGGCCCGGGCCCGCGAGCGGGACGCGGGCGACGCCGCGCCGCGGTGCGCGCGCTGTCGCGAGCCGGTCGCGCCCGAGGACCCGCGCGTCGTGTGCCGCGCCTGCGGCGCCGTCCGCCACGACGCGTGCGCCTCGGCGGCGGGCTGCGCCTGCGGCGGCGGGCCCGTCGCGGGCCTGCCCGACCCCGAGCCGATCGACCTCCAGGTCGGGGGCGCGCCGTCGCGCCCGCCCTGGGACGATCGCCCGCGCGGGTTCCAGGTCCACCTGCGCCGCGAGGAGCGGTTGCCGCCGCCGCGCGACGGGGCCGAGCTCGCCCGGCAGGTCCTGGGCGAGGCCGGCGCGCTCCTGCGCCGCAACGCGCTCGCGCTCCTCCTCCCGGTCCTTCCCGTCCTCGTCTCCGTGGGGGTCCTCGCCACGTCCTCGCGGGTCTGGACGGAGCTGGTCACGCGCGCGTCGGGGCGTGGGGGCGTGCGCACGGCCCCGCTCGGCGAGTTCGCGCGTCAGGACCTGTTCCTCCTCGTCGCCGCCTACGCCTTCCTCCCGTGGCTCCTGGGCCACGTCTTCGCGCGGATCGAGGGGCCGCGCGAGCTCTTCGGCGCGACGCTGCCTGCGCGCCGCTTCGCGCACCGGCTCGTCGAGCGCCCGGGCGACGCCGCGGTCTGCGAGACGACCTCCCCCTGGGCGCTCCGCGCCGCCTGGGCCACGCGCCTGGCCGCGCTCGCGGGGCTCGCGCACGTCGCGTTGACGCTCCTCCGCGCCGCCTGACCCGGGCGAGCTCAACCGCCGGGGACCATCGTCCAGCCGCCCTCGCGGTCGAGCTCGACCTGCGCCGGGCGCTCGAGCGAGGCGGGCCCCCGCACGGGGGCCCGCCACGGCCACCCGGCGGGGTCGCCCCCGTCGGGCACGGGCCCGCCGAGCGCGGAGAACCACACCGCGCCCCGCTCGGGCCGGAGCCGGAGCGCGTGGCGACCGCGCGGCCCGCCCCACGTGACGACCCAGGCGTCCGCGGTCGCGTGCGTCACGACGGGGCGCGCGCCCAGGTCCGCGAGCCGGAGCTCGGCGGCCGCGTCGAGCTCGCGCGCGGCGAGGACGACGACGACGACGCCCTCCTCGCCGTCGGACGCGACGGGGAGCGCCGGCGCGCCCGCCGGGGCGCGGCAGCCCGCGCCCGCGCCGAGCGTGAGCAGGGCCGCGATGGCCCATGGGCGAGCTCGGCGCCGGTCGCTCCGGCCGGGCGCGGCGCGCGTCACGGCGCCGGGACCCGGTCGCCCGGGCGGAGCGCGGGGGTGTGGATCGAGAGCGCGACGCACGGCTCGCCCGGGCTGGGGACGAACCCGTGCCGCGCCCCGCGCGGCACGAACACGGCGTCCCCCGCGCGCACGTCGCGCGTCGCGCCGTCCATGACGAGGCGCCCGGCGCCGGAGAGCACGTAGACGACCTCGTCGCTGTGCTCGTGGCGATGCGGGGGCACCTCGGCCTCGAGCCGCAGCAGGACCACCGACGCGGAGGCGCTCGTGTGCACGCCGTGCGAGAGGTTCCCCTCGCCGCGCAGCCCGGCCGCGACGCCGGGCAGGTCGGTCGCGACGCGCGGCGCGGGCGGGGCCGCGGGCGCGAGGCAGCCCGCGAGCGCGAGCGAGAGCGCGGGGCCTGCGCCGCGCGAGGCCCAGGGACGACGCGCTGGGGTCATTGGCCGTGCCGCTTCACCCACGCCCGCTCGAGGGGCGGGCGAGCGGGGCACGAGGCGACGCGCAGCCCCATGTCGAAGTCGCAGGCGGTCGCGTTCGTGCCGGTGCGCCAGAACCCCTGGACGTCGGCCGGGTCGTCCTTCATGTCTCCCCCCCGCTTCTCGCGGCGCTGGTCGAGGCGCGCGTCCTCGTCCCAGGCGACGGGGTTCGCGTCCTCGGTGCGTGTCCGCTCGATCCCGCGCAGGGCCGGGTCGTTGATGTCGAGGCACCACTCGTTGACGTTCCCCGCCAGATCCCAGTGCCCGTAAGGGCCCCGCCCCTTCGGAAAGCAGCCCACGGGGGTCGTCGCGTGGGAGGCGAGCGTCGGCAGGTCCAACGCGACGCGGCGTGCGGGCCAGGGGAGCGCCCACCGCACGGCGGGGAGGGTGAACGAGAGGCCGGTCGGGGCATGGTTGGCGAAGCCGCCGAGCTTGCTCGGCGCCCGGACGGGCTGCGTGGGCGGGGCCATGGACAGCCCCCAGGGGAAGCGTCGCCCGTCCTCGCCCCGGGCCGCTCGCTCCCACTCCGCCTCGCTCGGGAGCTGGAGCCCCGCCCAGTCGCAGTAGGCGACGGCGTCGTACCAGGTCAACCCGGTCGCCGGGTGCCGGTCCTCGTCGAGCGGCAGCCCGGGCGGAGGCGTGATCGGGTCGTCCTTGCTCAGCAGGAGGCCCGGATGCTGGAGCGCGCGCAACAGCGCGGCGGGCGAAGGGCGGCGCGGCGTGTCGAAGTGGGCCGGGAGGGCGCGGCCGGTCTCCGCGCAGAAGCGCCGGTACTGGTCGCGGGTCACCTCGTAGGCCCCGAGGAAGAACCCGCTCACGAGGACCCGCCGGGGTGGAGAGTCGTTGCCCGACGACTTCGTCCCGGGCCCCTCGAAGCCCTGGGTGTAGGGCCCCCCGGGGACCCAGAGCAGGATCGAGCCGTCCTTCGCGTTGCGCCAGCGGTGGTCGCCCTCGAGGCCGGGGCCCACGTAGTCGAGGCGGCCCGCGTAGTCTCCGGGCTGCGGCCACCGCGGTCCCGTGGGAGGCGCGGGGGCCGCAGGCCCGGCCTCGAGCGCCCCCGCGGGGTCGACGGCGCGGCGAGGGGGCGCGTGGCCGGCCTGGCCGGCCGTCGCCGGGGCGCCCCCGAGGGCCGCCCAGAGGACGCCCGCGAGCGCGCC
>JANJTH010000029.1 GCA_024711205.1 Planctomycetota bacterium
CCGCCCTGCGCGCCCTCGCCCGCTGCGACGCCCCGCGGCGCGGACGCTGGCGCGCGCGCGAGCTCGAGGCGCAGGCCCTCGCGGGCCGCGCCCACTGGACGGCGCGCGTCGCGGGCCCGGCCGAGCTCGAGGGCGAGCTCCCCGCGAACGAGGGCGAGGCGCCCCAGCGCGCGGCCCGCGCGCGCTGGGTCGCCGCGAGCCTCGTCGACCTCGACCGCGGGGCCGACGCGCGCCGGCTCCTCACCCGCGGCCTCGAGCTCGTCCGGGGCGCCGAGGGCCCGGAGGCCGCGCTCGAGCGGGCGCGGCTCGCCGCCTCGCTGGCCGAGGTCCACGGCGACGCGGGCGAGGTCGACGAGGCGCGCGCCGCCTGCGACGAGGGGCTCGAGGCGCTCCGCGCCGAGGGGCTGCCGCGCACGCGCGCGCAGCGGGCGCGCGCCCGCCTGCTCGGGCTCCTCGGGCAGGTCGCGCTCGCCGAGGACGACCTGCCGCAGGCCGAGCAGATGCTCAAGGCCAGCCTCGCGCTCTTCGACCGGCTCGGCGCGCGTCGCGAGGCGGCGAAGGCGCTCCATCGGCTCGGCAACGTCGCGTTCGCCCGCGGGCAGCTCGGGCCGGCGGAGCAGCACTGGCGCGCCAGCCAGGAGCGGTTCGACGCGCTCGAGGACGGGCGCGGCGCGGCGCAGGCGCGCTCGAGCCTGGCGCTCCTCGCGGCGCGCCGCGGCAGCCTCGCGGACGCCCGGGCGCTCCTCCGCGCGTCGCTGCGCCTCCGCGAGGAGCTCGGCGACCGCCACGGCATGGCGGCGTCGCTCCACAACCTGGGCTTCGTCTACGCGAGCGCGGGCGCGCTCCCCGAGGCCGCCGCCGCCTGGCGGGCGTGCCTCGAGCTGCGCCGCGACCTGGGCGACCGCTGGTTCGCGGCCGCGGCCGAGGGGAACCTCGGGCAGGTCCTGCTCGAGCTCGGGCGGACCGCCGAGGCCGACGCGCTCCTCCGGAGCGCGCTCGCGGACCGCGAGGCGCTCGGCGACCGGCGCGGCGAGGCGGCCACCGTCGCGACGCTCGGCGAGGTCGCGCTGCGCCGCGGGCAGTTCGATGAGGCGCGCCGCCTCGCCGCGCGCGCGCAGCGGATCCGCGAGGAGCTGGGCGAGCCGGAGGACCTCGTCGACTCGGCCCGCCGCACGGCGCGGGTCCATCTCGCGCTCGGCGGGCTCCTCGAGGCCCAGCGGGCCGCCGAGCGCGCCGTCGCGCTCGTCACGGACGGGGCCGGCGGGGGCCCCGGCGGCCAGGGCGGCCAGACGCCCGGCGACGGCGAGACCCCCGCGGGGGCGCTCGCGGAGGCCGGCTGCCGCCTGCTCCTCGGCGAGGTGCTCGCCCGCCGGGGCGCGCACGACCGGGCCCGCCGGGAGCTCGAGCGCGCCCGCCGGGCCGGGGAGGCGATCGGCGACCGCGTCACCGCGCGCGCCGCGTCGCTCGAGCTCGCGGCGCTCGCGCTCCTGCGCGGCAAGCCCGACGACGCGCGCGCGCTCCTCGACTCCCGGCCGGTGCCCCAGCCCGGGCGGCTCCGGCCGCTCGAGGGGCGGACCCCGCCCGACCGGCTCGGCGTCCTGCGCGCGCGCGAGCGCCTGCTCCGGGCCCGGATCGAGCTCGCGCGCGAGAGGGGCTCGCTCGCGACCGCCGCCCGCTGCGCCGAGGAGGCGCTCGAGGAGGCGCGCCGCGCCGAGCTGCGCGAGGTCGAGTGGCGCGCGCTGCAGGTCCTCGCCGCGACCGCCGAGCTGCGCGGCGACCACGAGCGCGCGCTCGCGCTCACGATCGAGACCCAGGAGCGCGTCGAGGAGCTCGTGGCCGGCGTCCCCGACGACCGGCGCCAGGGCTTCCTCGCGGCCGACCCGCTGCGCGCGGCCGCGCTCCGCGGCGACTCGCCCGTCGTCGCGCTCGAGGCGAAGGCCCGCCACCAGGACGGCAGCGCGTCCGGCGAGGGGGAGCCGCTCCCCGGCGTCGACCCGCTCCTCCGCGCGATGCTCGAGGCCGAGGGCGAGGCGGCGCGCCCCGCGCCCGAGCGCGCGGTCGTCGCCCGGCCCTCGATCGACCGCCCGCCGGGCCGCCGCGCGACCGACCCGGCCGCGCCCGCCCCCGGCCTCCAGCGCGCCCCGGAGCTCGAGCGGGCGCCCGCCAGCCCGCCGCCGGACGTCGTCCTGCGCGACGACTTCATGGCGATCGTCGGGCTGTCGCGCGCGATCGTCGACGAGCCCGACATCCGCCGCGTCTACGAGGCGTCGCTCCAGGTCGCCCTGCGCCTGTGCCGCGCCGAGCGCGGCTTCCTGGCGGTGTTCGGCGAGGGGCCCGACGCGCCGACGGTCCTCGCGAGCCAGGGCATGGACGAGGTCGAGCGGCCGCGCGAGCGGTTCGCGCGCCGGTGCGCCTTCAAGGCCGCGGAGACGGGCGAGCTCGTGCTCTCGGGCGACGTCGGCGCGCGCGAGCCCGGGGGCGACGAGGGGCCGGCGCGCCTCCAGCGCGGGGTCCACCGGGTCGGCGTCGGCCTGCGCTCGGTGCTCGCCGCGCCGGTCACGAGCCCGGACGGGCGCCTGGCCGCGCTCTACCTCGACCACCCGTTCCAGTTCGGGCGCTTCGGGCGGCGCGAGGTCGAGCTCCTCGAGGTCGTCGCGGACCAGTGCGCCATGGCGGTCGGCCGGGGCGCCTTCGAGGGGGCGCTCCAGCGCCAGCACGGCTTCCAGCCGGGCGTCGCCCAGCGGCGCTTCCTCGAGGCGAAGGCGAAGCTCGAGCGCGGCGCGCCGGTCCGGTTCGGCGAGCCGTCCTTCGGCCTCGTCGGGCGCTCGGCCGCGTGGCGGCAGGCCGTGCAGGTCCTCGAGCAGGTGGCGTCGACCGAGGCGCCGCTGCTCATCGAGGGGCCGCCCGGCGCCGGCAAGGGCCTCGTCGCGCGCGCCGTCCACGCGGCGAGCGGGCGCGCGGGCGAGCTCGTCGTCGTCGACCTGCGCGAGCTCGCCCACGCCCACGCCGAGGTCGAGCTGTTCGGACACGTCGCGGGCGCGTTCGAGGGCGCCGCGGAGGCCCGCCCGGGGCTCCTGCGGCAGGCCGAGGGCGGCACGCTCCTGTTCGAGCGGCTCGACGCGGCGGCGCCCGAGCTCCAGGCCAAGCTCGTGCGCGCCCTCGACGAGCGGAGCGTGCGCCCGGTCGGCGGCGAGGCGCCCGTCCGGTTCGACGCGCGCGTGATCGCCACGGCGACCGACGCCGACGCGGCCGTCCGCGACGGCCGCCTGCGCGAGGACCTGCTGCTCCTCGTCGGCACGACGCGCATCCGGCTGCGTCCGCTCGACGAGCGCCCCGAGGACAAGGGGCCGCTCGTGGACGCCGTCCTCGCCGGCTGGGGCGACGCGCCGCCCACGCTGAGCGGGCCCGCGCGGGCGGCCCTCGAGGCGCGCGCGTACCCGGGGAACCTGCGCGAGCTCAAGGCCGTGCTCCGGGCCGCCGCCGCGCGCGCGCGCGGGCGGCCCGTCCGGCCCGACGACCTGCCCGCCGAGCGGGCGGTCGACACGCCGCCCCTGGCCGAGGCGGTCGCCGCGTTCGAGCGCGACGTGATCGAGCGGGCCGTGCGCGCGCACGCGGGGGATCTGGCCGCGGCGGCGAAGGCGCTCGGGATCACGCGCCGGGCCATCGCGAGGAAGCTCGCGCAGCACGGGATCGAGCCGTGACGGCGGGAAGAGGAAGAGGGGAGGAGGGAAGGGAAGAGGGAGGGCAAGGGCAAGGGCAAGGGCAAGGGAAGAGGCTGTCGCGGGGAGGCGGGCGCCTGGGCTCGGAGGTGCGAGGGGCCTGCACGACCGCGGGAACGGGAACGGGAACGGGAACGGGAACGGGAACGGGAACGGGAACGGGAACGGGAAGAGCTCCGCTGGCGGCGAGGGGGGCGGGGAGC
Source organism: Planctomycetota bacterium (assembly GCA_024711205.1). Classification (GTDB taxonomy): domain Bacteria; phylum Planctomycetota; class J058; order J058; family J058; genus JANJTH01. The sequence continues at coordinate 3,923 of JANJTH010000029.1, forward strand.
GCTTCGCTGGTCGCGGGGGCGTGCCTCGTGCTCGCGGGCTGCGTGGCCCCGGGTGGCGGGCCCGCGGACCTGCACGAGCCGGGGGCGCTCGCCGAGGTCGTCGGGGCGCGGGCGCGGCTGCGCGCGGACCTCGACCCGGAGCGGGCGCGCGCGGCGCTGGCGCTCGTCGAGGGCCTCGAGGACGGGCTCGACACGGCGTTCCCGTTCCTCTCCGGGGCCGTCGGCGCGGTGGGGAGCGCGGCGCCCCTGACCGTCGTCGTGGGCGACCCGGCCCGGCTCGCGCTCCACGCCCGGGAGCACGGGATCACGGGCGCCGCGGGCGCCTTCGCCTGCGGGCGCGGCGAGGTGTTCGCGCTCGCGCCACCCGACCTGCTCCCGATCGCGGGCGTCGACGAGGCGGGGCCGACGCCGCTCGAGCCGCCCTCGCGCCCGCTCGCGGCCGCGCTCCTCCGGCGCCGGCTGCTCGCGCGGCTCGGCGGCGAGCTTCAGGAGACCTGGCTCGAGGACGGGCTCGCGCTCGTGTGGGCCGACGCCGCGGCCCCGCCCGCGCACGCGGCGCAGGTCCGGCGGCGCTCCCGCGAGCGTCTGCTCGACGCGCACCTGCCGCTGTTCCTCGGCGGGCCACGCGCCCTCGAGGCGGTCGCCTGCGCGCGGGGCCCGGCGGCCAAGCGCCAGGTCGGCAGCCCCGCGCTCGCCTGGGCCGTGGTCCGGTTCCTGCTCGCCGAGGGCGGCCGCGACGGCGCGCGCCTGCTCGTGCTCGCGCTCGAGGACGCCGCGGGCCTCGCGCCCCAGGGCGCGCTCGAGGCCGCGCGCGGCGAGCTGCGCGGGCTCGAGCCGGCGTTCGAGCGCTGGCTGCATCGCGCCGTCCGCGAGGAGCTCCTCGAGGCGCTCCTCCGCGCGCCCCACGCCGCCGACCGCTGGGAGGCGGCGGCCGCGCTCCGCCTGCTCGCGAACGTCGCGCTCGACCCGGACGCCCAGGGCCCCGAGCGCGCCCGCCAGGTCCAGGGCGCGGCGACCCTCCTCGACGAGGACCCGGGCCCCTTGCGCCTGCTCGACCTCTTCCAGACCGAGCTCGCCCAGGTCGCCCAGGCCCGCGCCCGCGGCCCCGCGGCCGCCGCGCTCGAGCAGCGCGTGCGCCAGGAGCTCGACCGCCGCGCCGCCGGCTGGGGCCATCCCGCCCTCGAGGCCGCCCGCCAGAGCCTCCGCCGCGCGATCCTCCGCGCGGCCGAGGGGACCTGACCCCTCTCCGACCGAACGGACCCGTCCCCTTCGTCGGGCCTGGCCCCTCCGCCGGTCCCTCTGCCCCCGAACCCACGAAACTCGTCAGAAGTCGTTCGAGCTCTCGAGGATCGAGGCGTAGCGGTCGAGGTGCTCGAGGAAGATCGACGTCCCGAGCGCGACGCAGGCCATGGGGTCGTCGGCGATGCGCGTGGGCAGCCCGCACTCGCGCTCCATGAGCTCGTCGATCCCGCGCAGGAGCGCGCCGCCGCCCGTGAGCACGATCCCCGTGTCGACGAGGTCGGCCGAGAGCTCGGGCGGGGTCTCCTCGAGCACCTCGATCACCGAGCGGCAGATCTCGAGCACCGGCTCGCGGAGGACCTCGCGGATCTCGCCCGCATGCACGATGCAGGCCCGCGGGCGGCCCGACGTGCAGTCGCGGCCCTTCACCTCGAGCGTGCCCTCCTCGTCCTGGGCGACCACCGAGCCGACCTCGATCTTGATCCGCTCGGCCGTCTGGTAGCCGATCAGGAGGTTGTGCGTGCGCTTCAGGTGCTCGACGATCGAGTCGTCGAAGGCGTCGCCGGCGATCTTGACCGAGCGCGCGCTCACGATCTCGGCGAGCGACGTCACGGCGATGTCCGAGGTGCCGCCGCCGATGTCGACGACCATGTGCGCGGTCGGCTCCTGGATCGGCAGGCCGGCGCCCAGGCCGGCCGCGCGCGGCTCCTCGATCAGGAACACCTGCCGGGCGCCCGCCCGCTCGGCCGAGTTGTAGACGGCCTGCTTCTCGACGACCGTGATCCCGGTCGGGACCCCGATGACGACGCGCGGGCGCACGCCGAACCGGCGGTTGTGCACCTTCGTGATGAAGTAGTGGAGCATCGACTCGGTGACGTCGAAGTCGGCGATCACGCCGTTCTTGAGCGGGCGGATCGCCTCGATCCCCGCCGGCGTCTTGCCGAGCATGTCCTTCGCGGCGTGGCCGACCGCCATGCCGTTCATGAGCACCTCGTTCGTGCCCTTGCGCACGGCGACGACCGACGGCTCGTTGAGGACGATCCCCTCGCCGCGCACGCACACGAGCGTGTTCGCGGTCCCCAGGTCGATCCCCATGTCGACCGAGAGCAAGCCGAGGATGTAGTTGAGGCCGAGCATGCGATCCCCCTCGTCCTCCACCTCTTCGGCTCGCGACCCGGCCGACCTTTGGGGGCGCTCGCGAACGCCGGGCCGCGCCCAAGTCCGCGGGCCGGGGAGCCGATGAGGGGGGCTGGCCCGGGGACCCGGGCCGGGGAGGGGCCGTGCGCCAGCGCGGGGGCAGCCGGCAGGGCGGGGCGCTCGTCGCCCTGTGCGTCGGGCTCGCGGCGCTGCCCGCGGGCGCGCGCGCGGCCCTGCGCGACCGCCTCCTCGACCTCCACGTCCGCGTGGCGACCCTCGTCCCGGACCTGGCGACCCCGACCGCCCGGCTGACCCCCGCCGAGGAGGCCGCGCAGAACCGCGGGCACGTCCTCGAGGCCGAGCTGGCCCGGCTCCGCCGCGCGCTGCTCGAGGCGGGCGCGGCCCGCGAGCTCGTCGCCGGATTCGGCCCCGGGGCCGGCGCGGCGCGCATGATCCCCGCCGACGCGCTCCCGCTCGGGCGCGGCGTCGACGCCGTCCACCGGCTCGCCCTCGCCCGGGGCCGGCTCGACGGGGTCGAGGAGGGGCAGCCCGTGCTCGCGGGCGACGCGCTCGTGGGCCTCGTCGCCCGCGCGACGCCGACGACCTGCGAGGCGCGCCTCGTGACCGACCCGACCTTCCGCGTGCGCGGGGCCGTGGCCCGGGCCGGCGGCGACCTCGAGGGCCTCGTCTCCGGCGACGGCGGACCGCTCCTCACCTTCGTGCCGGCGCTGCTCGACCCGGCCGCCCCGCCCCCCGAGCTCCACGTGGGCGAGGTCGTCCTCTGCTCGCGCGCGTCGTCGTTGTGCGGCGTCCCCGCGGTGCTCGGGGTCGTCGAGGCGGTCGAGCGGACGCCGGGGACGGGCGCCGCCCGGGGCCGCGTCCGGCCGACCGTCGACCTGACCCGCCTGGGCGGCGTCGTCATCATCCGCCCCGACCCGGACGCGGCGACCCCCGCCCGCCCCGCGCTCGGCCTCGACGCGAGCGACCGCCCCGCGGCGACGCTCGACCCCCGGCGGCCCTCGTGAGGCGGCGCGGCTGGTTCGGCCGGGGCCGCCGGCGCGGGGGGCGGCGCGCGGGGGGC
>JANJTH010000071.1 GCA_024711205.1 Planctomycetota bacterium
GTCGTCGGGGCGGCTGCCCCGCCAGCCCGCGCCGCCCCTGCCGGGGACCGCCGCGGCGTCCGACCGGCTCCCGCGCCAGCCCGGCCGGCCGAGCCCGTCCGAGCGCCTCGCGCGCCCCGCGCCCGACGCCGGGGCGAGCGACCCGCAGGCGAGCGTCGCGTCGTCCTCGTCGAGCACGGGCGGGATCCGCGGCTCGCTCGACGACATGCCGCTCTCCGAGCTCCTCCAGGGCGTCGAGTTCAACGGCAAGACGGGGCGCGTGGAGGTCGAGGGCGAGGGCGTCCGGGGCGAGATCCTCTACCAGGACGGCAAGCCGTGGGACGCGAGCACGGCCGACGGGCTCGCGGGCGACGCGGCGATCGCGCGCCTGCTCCGGATCGGCCGCGGCGCCTTCGCCATGCGGACGGAGGCCCCCCGGCCCGGCACGCAGCGGATCCGCGTCAGCTTCACGCGCCTCCTCCTCGACGCGAGCCGCGAGACCGACGAGTCGGGCCGCGAGGAGGAGGAGCCGGCGGCCCAGCCCGCGCCGGCCGAGCCGGCCCTCGACGACCCGGAGGAGACGGCGAGCGACAGCGCGAAGCTGAGCGCGCAGCGCGACCGCTCGGTCTCCGAGCTGCGCGCGGCGCTCGCCGCCCTCGAGGCGCAGCAGCTCCCCGACCCGGTCGGCGACCCGTTCCTCGGCGTCGTGCTCGGGCCGTTCTCGGTCGACGGCTACCTGGGCGCCGACCGCGGGGAGCGCCGCTACCTCGCCACGCACACGCCGGACGGCGGGCGCTGCCTGCTCCGGGTGTTCCCGCTGTTCGGCCCGCACGAGGCCGAGTTCCGCAAGCTCGCGCGGCGCGCGGAGGCCGTGCTCCACGTCGAGCACCCGCACCTCGAGCGCTGCGTCGCGTGGGGGCGGACGCGCGACGCGCTGTTCGCCGGGTTCGAGCCCCCGCTCGGCCGCCCGCTGACCGAGCTCGTCGCGGAGGGCCCCGCGCCGCACGAGCGCGTGCTCGCGATCGTCGAGGACGTCGCGCGCGCGCTCAAGGCGCTCCACCGGCGCAGCCAGACGCACGGGCACGTCTCGCTCGAGGCGATCCGCGTCGAGCCCGACGGGGCGGTGGCCCTGTGCGGCGCCGGCCTCGGCCGCCCGCACCCCACCGTGTCGTTCTTCGCCGAGGGCGACGTGCTCGGGCCCCCCGGCACGATCGCGCCCGAGACGCTCGACCAGGGGGTGCTCGCGCCGGCGGGCGAGGTGTGGGCGCTCGGGTGCGTCGCGTGGACGCTGCTCGCCGGGCGCCCCCCGTTCCCGCCCGACCTCGACCTGTCGACGCTCCTCGAGCGGCTGCACCAGGGCCTGCCGCGCGTGCCCGCGCCGCCCGGCGGCGCGCCGCCGCCGGCCTCGGTCGTGGCGCTCGTCCAGCGCATGACCGCGATCGACCCGAAGGCCCGCTACGAGCGCGCGGGCGACCTGATCGCCGACGTGCGCGCCTGCCGCGAGGGCAAGCCGATCGCCCCGCCCGAGCCCCCCGCCGCCGCGGCCGCCGCCAGCGGGCGGCGTCGCGCGGCCCGACGCCGCGCCTCGCCCTGGCTCCTGCCCGCGGGCGCGCTCGCGCTGTGCGCCGCGCTCGCCGCGGGCGCCGTCCTCACCTGGCGCGCGGGCGACGCGGTCGAGCTCGCGCCGCCGATCCCCGCGGGGTTCGAGCTCCCGCTCCCCGAGGACGTGCTCCCGCCCGGGTGAGGCCGGTCCGCGCGCCCGCGTGATAGGGGGGCGCGCCGCGCTCGGGGCTCAGCTCGGGAGGAACGCGGCCGGCCGCACGACGAGGCCGGGGAAGCGCCGGCTCTCCCAGGCGCCGTCGAGCGGGACGGGGTGCTCGACCCAGCCGTCGGGGGTCGCGGCGGCCGCGTCGTCGGAGCCCGGGCGCGCGAGCACGAGCAGGCCGGCCGAGGCCGGGCGCGGGTCGACGATCCAGTACTCCTCGATCGAGGCGACCTCCCCGTAGATCCGCCGGTTCCGCGCGAGGTCCTTGTGCGGGTCGCCGGGCGAGATCACCTCGACGACGAGCACGGGCGAGACGGCCTCCCACGTCCTCGGCAGGGCGCGCGGGTCGCGCGGGTAACCGCGGTAGGCGGCGAGGTCGGGCTGGGGGCGCGTGCCCTCCCCGCGGAACACCTCGGCGCGCTCCGTCACGTGGTCGAACGCCTCGGGGTGCGCGGCGGCGTGGGCGCGCAGGTGGGACTCGAGGAATGAGGTCGCCCAGTCGTGGGTCGGGCTCGGTGAGGGGGACACGTAGAGCCTCCCGTCCACCAGCTCGTACAGCCACGTGCCCAGGTACTCCGCGCGCTCGTACTCGTCGCGCGTGAGCGGTCGCCCGTGGTCCCCGGGCCCGAGCGTGAGCCGTCGCGCGGCGTGCGCCGGGGCGTCGGGCTCGGCAGGTCGGATCACGGCGCGCCTCCGGAAGGCAGGATAGGCGAGGCCGGTCCGGCGGAGTAGGTCCGGACCGGCGGCTGGCGGGACGTGCCGAACATACCATGAACCTGCGCCGGGCCGCCCGGCCCAGGGTCAGGCGTCGAGGGAGCGGCGGAGGCGCCCGACGAGGGTCACGAGCTCGTCGGGGGTCAGGTGCTGCCCGCCCGGAGAGCGCACGTAGGCCGCGGCGAGCTCGGCGAGCGCCGCGGCCGGGCTGATCGGCGCCGGACTCGCCGCGAGGTCGGTCGGCGCGGCCAGCGCGGGGGCCGGCGCAGCGAGCGCGGGCCCCGCGCTCGGGGGAGGCGGCCCCGACGCTGCGGGGGC
>JANJTH010000301.1 GCA_024711205.1 Planctomycetota bacterium
CCCGGGCGCGCCCCCGGCGGTGGTCGCGGCGCTCGCGCGCGACGAGCTCGCGGCGCGGGCGGCGCGCGGGGGCTGGCGCGACCACTACCGGCTCGGCGCCTGGCACCTCGCGACGAAGGGGCACGACCAGGGCGAGCACCCGGACCGCGACGCGCTCGCCGCGGCCTGCGAGGCGGCGCCGGGCCTCGCGGCCCTGCGGGTGCTCCTGGCCGAGGCCGAGCGGACGCCGGCCGAGTTCTCCGTGAACAAGGAGGAGAACGCGCGCCGGCGCGCGCTCGAGGCGGCGCTCGCGCTCGACCCCGCCTGCGCCGCGGCCACGCTCGAGCTCGTCGAGTACTACGCCGACGACCTGGGCAGCGCCGCGCAGGCCCGGGCCCACCTCGAGGCCGGGCTGGCGGCGGCGGGCGACGACCGGCCGCTCGCGCTCGAGCTGTGGCGGCTCGAGCTCGAGCGCCGCGCGGGCCGGGCCGCGCTCGCGGACGCCGCGCTGGCGCGCCTCGTCGCGGCCTGGGAGGCGCGCGTCGCGCGCGAGGAGGAGGGGGCGCTCCCCGCCCGCCTCGTGGCCGAGGCCTACGGGCTGGCGGGGCGCCGCGAGGGCGCGGCCGCGCAGCTCCCGTGGCTCGACCTCTACGCCGCCCTCGACCAGGCGGAGACCGGCGCCCTCGCGCGCATGGCGCAGGTCCTGGGCGGGCTCGGCCGCCACGAGGAGGCGCGGGGGGTGCTCGAGCGCGCGCTCGCGCTCGCGCCGCTCGACCCCGACCTGCTCGCCCAGGCCGCCGGGCAGCACGAGGGGCGCGGGCGCCTCGACGAGGCGGCCGCCGCGCTCGAGGCCGCGCGCGCGCTCCGGCCCGACGACGAGGAGCTCGCGGCGCGGCTCGGCCACCTCGAGGCGCGCCGCGGCGCGCTCGACCGGGCCGAGGCGCTCTGGGCGCGGGCGCTCGAGCTGAACCCGAACCTGGTCGACCTGCGCGAGTACCTCGAGCTCCGCGCGCGGCACCAGGGGGGCGAGGGGGCCTTCGAGGCGGCCTGGCTGCTCGACGCGGCGCCGCTCGTGGCGGCGGCCCGCGCCGAGGCCCTCGACCCCCGCCGGACGCACCGCGTGCTCCTGCGCCAGACGGTCGTGCGGCTCGCCCGCGACGGGACGAAGAGCGAGCTCACGCAGGAGGTCGTCCGGGCCGAGAACGAGCCGGGCGCCCGCGAGCTCGGGACCTACCAGGCCGTCTACGCGTCCGACCAGCGGCTGCGCGTGCTCGCGGCCCGCGTGCATCGCCGCGACGGGCGCGTGGAGGAGGTCCCGGTCGGTGCCGCGCGCGGGTTCCGCGCCGGCGAGTTCCAGACCTGGCGCCAGTACGGGGTGCGGTTCCCGCCGCTCGAGCCGGGCGACGCGATCGAGGTCCGCTACCGGACCGACGACCTGGCCCAGGGCTTCTTCGGCGACTACTACGGCCACACGGCCTTCTTCCAGGACCAGGTGCACGTCGACCGGGTCCGCTACGCCGTGCTCGCCCCCGCGGACCGGAAGCTCCACGTGCACCTGCGCGGGCTCGACCCCGGCGTGCACACGACCCGGCGCGAGGGCGACGAGCAGGTGCACGTGTTCGAGCGCCGCGGCGTGCCGCCGCTCGACGGCGAGCCGCGCATGCCCTGGGCCAAGGAGGTCGTGCCGCTCGTGCAGGTCTCGACCTTCGCCGACTGGGACCAGTTCTCGCGCTGGTACTGGGGGCTCGTCCGCGGGCAGCACGAGGCCGACCCCGCGATCAAGGCGAAGGTCGCGGAGCTCGTCGCGGGCGCCGCGACGCCCGAGGAGAAGATCCGGCGGATCTACGAGTACGTCGTCACGGACATCCGCTACAACGCGTCGTGGGAGTTCGGGATCCACGGGTTCAAGCCCTACAACGCGACCCAGATCTACGCGCGGAAGTTCGGCGACTGCAAGGACAAGTCGACGTTGATCAACACGATGCTCCGCGAGGTCGGGATCGCCTCGTGGCCCGTGCTGATCTTCGGCGAGGACGGGCGCGGGAGCGAGGACCTGACCCTCCCGCTCATGAACCACTTCAACCACTGCATCTCGTGGGTCGACTGGGGCGAGGGCGGGATGTTCCTCGACGGGACGGCCGAGCATCACCCGTTCGGGACGCTGCCGACCATGGACTACGGGGCGCGGGTCGTCGTGGTCACGCCGGAGCGCGGGGTCGTGCGGGACATCCCGTTCCGCGGGCCCGAGGCGAACGCGGTCCGCGAGGAGCACCGCGTCGTCGTGGACGACGACGGCGGCGCGCGGCTCGCGTCGGTGATCGAGGGCACGGGCACGTTCGGGGTCGTCCTGCGCGGGTGGCTCCTGACCGAGGGGCGGCGCAAGGAGGCGCTCGAGCCGCGCGTCGGGCGCGCGCTCGAGGGGGCGAAGCTCGACGCGGTGCGCGCGAGCGACCCGCGCGACCTGCGGACGCCCGTGCGGGTCGAGCTCGACGTGCGCGCGCCGCGGCTCGTGCGCGACGCGGCCGGCGGGGGCAAGGAGCTCGTCGAGGTCCGGAGCTGGCTGTTCGACCTGCTCTACCTGCGCGGCCAAGCCCTGAGCGACATCGCGGCCGACGCCGAGCGCTCGTTCGACGTGGTGCTCCCGGTGCCCTCGGGCGTCGACGAGACGGTCGTCTACGAGCTCCCGGCGGGCCACGCGGTCGAGAGCCTGCCCGCGCCGGTCGTGATCGAGTCGGACCTGCTCGAGTACCGGCGCGAGCTCGTGGTCGAGGGCGGCGCGCTGCGCGCGCGGCGCGTGCTCCGGATCAAGGCGCAGCGGGTGCCGGTGGCGCGCTACGCCGAGCTGCGCGAGGCGCTCGGGCGGATCGACCGCGCCGAGCGCGAGCGGCCGCGCCTGCGCGTCGCGCCGCGCGGGGAGCGGCCGTGATGCGCGCGCCGCGGTCGACCTGGCGAGGCGAGGCAGGCGGGCGCGGGGCGCCCGGGGGAGGACGCATGGGGGCGATCGGCGCGCGGGGCGCGCTCTGCGCGGCGGTGGCGCTCGGGCTCGGGGGCGGGCTCACGGCGGCGCGCGGGCAGGAGGGCGG
>JANJTH010000380.1 GCA_024711205.1 Planctomycetota bacterium
GCGCTGCTCGACCCGGGCCCGCGCGGCGAGGTCGCGCGCCGGCTCGCGCGCGTCGACCACCTCGCCCCCGACGCTTGCGGCAGCCGCGTCGCGGGCAGCGCGCTGCCGCCCGGCGCCCGGCTCGCGGGCAGCCTCGTGCTCGACGCGACCGTCACCGACGCGCTCGACCTCGAGGGCGCGGTCGTGCTCGGCGGCGCCTGCGCCCGGCTCGAGGCGGCGCCCGGCGCCGTCGCCCTCGCGCCCACGGCCCGCGCGCTGCGCCTGGGCGCCGACGCGCTCGCCTACCGCTCCGTCGGCGACGCGCTCGAGGTGCCCGCGGGCTGGGTCCACGCCAGCCTCCCCGACGACCCGGCCGCGCCCGCGGGCCCGCTCGCCGACTGGTGGGCCGCGGCCGCGGAGGACCCGGCGAAGGAGCCGCGCTGGTCGGCGCCCTGCTGGGGCAACCCGCGCGCGTTCCGCGACGAGCTCGCGCGCGTCCGCGCCCGCGCGCTCCCGCCCGCCGCGGTCGACGCCGAAGTCGACCGCGCGCACCGCGCTCCGCTGCGCGCGCGCCTCGCGGAGGGGTGAGCGCGGGTCGCGCCCCGGCGCTCACACGACGCGCGGCACCCACTCGAAGTCGACCTCCTCCTCGACGAGCCTGACGCGGAGCATGCGGTCCACGCGCCCGAACAGGCCAGCCCAGGCGAACGTCAGGCTGTCCTTCCAGAACCCGATCATGGTCGGCCTGGCGCCGACGATCGCGGCGGGGAGCTCGTAGCGAGCCAGGTCGTCCTTCCACACCTCGACCCCGACCGGGCGCCGGGGATCCTTCAGGAGCGCCCGACACGCGCTCGTGAACTCCGCTGGGCTGACCCCGAGGACGTCCCGCCGGGCGCTGCTCCAGGCCCCCACCGTCAGCGCGTCGTAACCCCGGGTGCTGGCGCAGTGCCCAGCCGACGACGCCAGGGCGACGGCCAGGACGAGCCTCGACCTGCACGTGGCCCGCATGGCCTTCGCCACCGTCTTCACGCCCGGCTTGCCCCAGCCCGAGAGGCGATCGACCCGACGATCAGCCTTGCGCCTCACCTGCTGGGCCGTCCTCGACCTGATGGCGGTACTCCGGCGCCAGCTCTCCGTCCGCGCCGAGGATCCCGATCCTCTTCAGGATCTCGACCTGCTCCTCGAGCGACTTTGCGCCGAAGTCCTCGATCGCCTTGCGCATGAGCGCCGCGCTCTCGGGCGGAGGGTAAGGGCTCATGGACTGTTGAGGCGAACTCGCCATGGGACCTCCCCCCGGCGCATTCAGCGTATCAGGCGGGACGAAAGTAGCCCAGCACGCAATCCATGTCTCTCACCGCGATCTGGACGTGCGTCCTGCGCCTGACGCCCGCGCCCTCGAACGCCGCCGGCCCCTCCTCGAAGACCCCGCGCACGGTCTGGAACCGGCGGGCGCCAGGGGTGCGCCCGGCCTCGTCGTCGGCGAGTTGGTTCGCCATGTCGATCACGGCACAGTCGAGGCTTCGAACGAGGCGGTCGCCCGGGGCCGCCCCGCGGCCCGACACGTTCCGGGGCATCGGCAGCCGCTGGGACTCCAGGGAGAGGCGAAGCAGCGCGAATGCGCCTGCGAGGAGTTCGGTCGCCCACGTATCCGTCAGGTCCAAGCAGACGCCGAGGTCGATGTACGCCCCGAGGACGTAGGGGCTCTCCCCGGGACCGATGTGCGCCGAGGCCCACTCGTAGGCCCGCGCAGGCCCGTGCTCCCAGAAGTAGACGCCCTGGCCGAGCCAGTGCCAGGGCTTGGACTTCGGGGTGAGCTCCGCCGATCCCAGGAGCACCGCCTCTCCCAGCGTACGCGTGGTCCCGTGGTAGGCGACGACCAGGCGGTGGGGGAGAGGTCGCAGCGAAGGTCGGGCGAGGTTGTTCGCGGTCACTACCCGATCCCGTACTTCTTCATCTTGTTGAACAAGGTCGACGTCGGCACGCGCAGGAGCTTGGCCGCCTTCGTGCGGTGCCAGTTCGTCTCCTCGAGCGTGTAGAGGATGATGTCCTTCATGAACTCGAACTCGACGTCCTTGAGCGGGCGGTTGTAGTACTTCGCCAGCCCGTGCCCGGCCTTCGAGACGGTCGTGCGCTGGCCCTCGCGGATCTTGGGCGAGAGCATGTCGGGGACGACCTTGTCGTCCGACATGGCGACGAGCTTGTTCACCTCGTTCTCGAGCTCGCGCACGTTGCCCGGCCAGTCGTACTCGACCATGAGCTTGATCGTCTCGCGGTCGATCGTGCGGGCCTGCCCCTCCTCGGCGTGCTTGGCGAGGAAGTGGTGCACGAGCGCCACGATGTCGTCGCGGCGCTCGCGCAGGGGCGGCAGGTTGACCGTGATCACGTTGAGCCGGTAGTAGAGGTCCTCGCGGAACTTGCGCTCGGTGACGAGCTGCTTCAGGTCCTTGTTCGAGGCCGAGATGATCCGCACGTCGACGTGGAACACGCGCTTCCCGCCGACCGGGCGGACCTCGCCCTCCTGCAGCACGCGGAGGAGCTTCTTCTGCATGCGCTCGGACATGTCCCCGATCTCGTCGAGGAACAGCGTCCCGCCGTTGGCGAGCTCGAACAGGCCCTTGCTGTCGCGGTCGGCGCCCGTGAACGCGCCCTTGACGTGCCCGAACAGCTCGGCCTCGAGGAGCGTGTCGGAGAGCGCCGCGCAGTTCTCGGCCACGAACGGCTTCTGCTTGCGCGCCCCGTTGTAGTGGATCGCGCGCGCGATCAGCTCCTTGCCCGTGCCCGACTCGCCGTGGATCACGACCGAGTGCGAGGTCTCGACGATCCGGTCGAGCAGCTTGAACACGCGCTGCATGGCCTCGGTCCGGCCGATGATGCTGTCGTACTTGTACTTCGTCTGGAGGACCGCGACCTGGGTCTGGAGGCGGGCCTCGGCGACCGCGAGCTTGTCCTCGGCCTCGCGCAGGCGCTTGCTGTTCTTGATCGGGATCGAGACCTTCTCGGCGATCGCGACCAGGAAGTTCAGGTCCTCCTGCGTGAAGTTCCGCGCGACCTGGTTGTGGTCGACGTAGATCACGCCGAACACGTCGTCCCCGTCGCGGATCGGCGCGCAGATGATCGAGCGCAGCCGCAGGTCCATGACCGACTTGAAGTCCTTGAACCGGTCGTCCTCGACCGCCTCGGAGACGTGGATCGGGGCGCCCGTGCGGGCGACGTCCTTCGCGATGCTCGTGCTGATCGAGAGCTCGGGCGAGTTGATCACCTTGTCGTCGATCCCGCGCCCGTGGCGGAACCCGAACTCGCCGTCGGGGCCCTTGAGCAGGATGAACCCGCGCTCGCCGCGGGTCGCCTCGACGACCATGCCCGTGACGAGCTCGATCATGCGGTCCATGTCGAGCTCCTGGTTCACCAGGCGCTGGAACATGGAGAGCATGGTCCTGCCCTCGCGCGTGAGCATGAGCTGGTCGAGCTCCCGCGTCTCCGACGCGGCCGCCGGGGCCTCCTCGCCGCCGAAGCCGAACACCGAGTTGCTGCCCCGGCTGCGCGCGTTGTAGAGCGCCTCGTCGACGCGGCACACGAGCGCGTCCTTGTCCTTCGCGTCGCGCGGGAACGCGGCCGCGCCGATCGTCAGCGTGAGCTCGATCTTCTCGTCCTCGTGCTCGAAGCGCATGGCCTCGACCGCCTCGCGGATCCGCTCGGCCGTGAGCAGCGCGCCGCGCTGGTCGGTGTCGGGGAGGAGCGCCTCGAACTCGTCGCCGAAGTAGCGGGCCACGATGTCCACGTCGCGGACGTTGCGGAGGAGCGCCTGCGCCACGTCGCGGATCACCCGCTTGCCGACCTTGGGCCCGTAGAGCTCGCGGACGAGCTTGAACCGGTCGACGTTCATCTTGAGGAGCGAGAGCGGGCGCCCGTGGCGGAGCGCGCGCTTGATCTCGGTCTCGAGCTGGGCCGAGAAGAACGTGTGGTTGTAGAGCCCCGTGAGCGGGTCCTTGAGCGCCTCGCCGGCGTCGCGCGGGCCGCCGTCGTCGGCGGCGGGGCCGGGCTCGCCCGCGTCGGCGGCCGGCGCGGGCGCCGCCCGGGCGGC
>JANJTH010000393.1 GCA_024711205.1 Planctomycetota bacterium
GACCCCGGACCGACCGCCGCCGGACCGGGCGCGCCCGGTCCGACCGAGGCCCCGGGGGCGCCGCCCGGCGTGGGCCCCGAGGCGGCCGGCGAGGCCGCGCCCGGGGGCGACCTCGGCGCCGGCGCGCCCGACGCGCGGACCTGGGCGATCACGGCCCTGTTCGTGAGCACGTTCGTCGTCGCGACCTGCGGGCTCGTCTACGAGCTCGTCGCGGGCGCGCTCGGCAGCTACCTGCTCGGCGACTCGGTCACGCAGTTCTCGGTCGTGATCGGGCTCTACCTCTCGGCCATGGGCGTCGGGAGCTGGCTGAGCAAGTACCTCCGGGGCGACCTCCTGGCGCGCTTCCTCGAGGTCGAGGTCGCCGTGGGCGTGATCGGCGGATGCTCGGCGCTCGCGATCCTCCACGCGCACGCGTTCCTGGGCGTGGTCCGGCCCGTCCTCTACGGGTCGGTCTTCGTGACCGGGGCGCTCGTCGGGCTCGAGATCCCCGTGCTCATGCGCGTGCTCCGCGACCAGGTCGCGTTCTCCGAGCTCGTCGCGCGCGTGCTCGCCTTCGACTACCTGGGCGCGCTCGCCGCGAGCCTGCTCTTCCCGCTCCTGCTCGTCCCGACGCTCGGGCTCCCGCGCACGGCGCTCGTGTTCGGGCTGCTCAACACCACGGTCGCGCTCGTCCTCGGCGAGGCGCTGCGCGACCGGCTCGGCCGGCGCGCCGACCGCGTGCGCTGGGGCGCCGGGGTCGCCACGGCGGGCCTGCTCGGGCTGCTCGTGTGGGCCGACCAGCTCGCGCTCGTGGCCGAGCGCGCGATCTACGAGGCCCCGATCCTCGTGCGCGAGAAGTCGCCCTACCAGACGATCGTGCTCACGCGCGCGGGCGACGACCTCCAGCTCTACCTCGACGGGCACCTCCAGTTCTCGGCCAAGGACGAGCACCGCTACCACGAGGCGCTCGTGCACCCGGCCGTGGCCTCGCTCTCGGGCCCCGTGCGGACCGCGCTCGTGATCGGCGGCGGCGACGGCATGGCGCTGCGCGAGCTGCTCCGCTACGAGAGCCTCGAGCGGGTCGTCCTCGTCGACCTCGACCCGGTCATGACCGGCCTGTTCCGCGACCACGAGCTGCTGCGCCCGCTCAACGCCGACGCCTACCACGACCCGCGCGTGACCGTCGTGAACCAGGACGCCATGACGTGGCTCGAGGAGCACGACGACGTGTTCGACGTGGCGGTCGTCGACCTGCCCGACCCGCGCAACTACGCGATCGGCAAGTGCTACACGGTCGCCTTCTACCGGCTGCTCCTCCGCCACGTGGCCGAGGGCGGGGCCGCGGTCGTCCAGGCGACCTCGCCGTGGGGCGCCCCGCGCGCGTTCTGGTGCATCGCCGCGACGCTCGAGGACGCCGAGTGGACGATCCACCCGTTCCACGCCTGGGTCCCGTCCTTCGGCGAGTGGGGGTTCGTCCTCGCGCTCCGCCAGCCCCGGGGCGCCCCCGCGCGGCTCGCGCCGGGCGCGAAGGGCCTGCGCTTCCTCGACGACGCGGCGCTCCGCGCGCTGTTCGTGTTCCCGCGCGACATGCTGCGCCCCGAGGGCCTGCGCCCGAACCGCCTCGGCGAGCAGGTGCTCGTGAAGTACCACGAGGCCGACTGGCGGCGGAGCGCGGGCGACTGAGCAGGGCGGAGCTCCTCGCCCCCAGCGAAGCTCCCCCCGTTCCCGTTCCCGTTCCCGTTCCCGTTCCCGTTCCCGCCCCTCGCGCGACCCCCTCCTGTCTCTTCCTTCTTCCCTTGCCCTTGCCCTCCCTCTTCTCCCCTCCCCCTCCGCCTCCCGCTCACCCCGAGCGGAGCTTTCCCCCCACCCCGTGCTCGAGCGCGGCCCACGCCGCGAGCGCGACCGCCGCCCCCGCCGCCCACGTCGCGAACAGCGCGGCGTCGCCGGCGGCGTCCGCCACGAGCCCCGCGAGCGGCGTGACGCCCAGGTCGGCCACGCTCCACACGGCCGTGAAGGCCGTCACGCCCGCGCCGCGCCAGCGCGCGGGCGTCCGGGTCACGACCTGGCTCGCGAGGAGCGGGAAGCAGCAGCCGTGGGCCGCCCCGGCGCAGGCCCCGGCCAGCTCGAACCCGGCGCCGTCGCCCGCGCGGGACGCGAGCACGTAAGCGAGCACGTAGAGCCCGAGCGCGGGCGCGACCAGGTTGTGCGGCCCGAGCTGGTCGGGGAGCCGCGCGCCGACGAGCCGCACGCCGATCGCGCCGGCCGCGTAGGGGAGCCAGAGCGCGGCGGGGTCGGGGACCCCGCGGGCCTGCGCGGCGACCGTCACGAACGCCATGAACGTCGAGACGAGCGCCGCGAAGGTCGCCGTCGCGAGCCACACGGGCCACAGCCCGCGCAGCGCGAGCGTCCGCAGCGCCCCCGGCCCGCCGGGCTCGTCGGGCGGGCGCGGCGGCTCGGGGACCCCGCGGAGCGCGACGAGCGAGGCGAGCACGCAGGCGGCGCCCGCGGGGTAGAGCCAGCGCAGGTCGGCCGGGTCGGCGACGAGGCGGCCGACGACCGCGTTGAGCGCGATCGGGAGGAGCCCGGCGATCCCGAACAGCGCGAGCCCCTCGGTGCGGCGCCCGGCCGGGATCACGTCGGCGGCGAAGGCGAAGTACGAGGCGAACAGCGCGCCCTGGCCCAGCCCGAACACGACGCGGTCGACCCACAGCGCCGGGCCCACGCGGTCGACGGCGCCGAGCCCGGCCATGCCGAGCGCGAGGAGCAGCGTGCCGACGAGGATCGTCGGCTTGCGGCCCACGCGGTCGAGCGCCCAGCCGACGACCGGGCGGCCGACGAGGCTGCCCACCGTGCCGGTCGCCATGATCGCCCCGATCCCCGCGCGCGAGGCGCCGAGGTGCTCGAGGTAGAGCGGGAGTACGAGCATGGACGCGTAGCCGAGCGCCTGCAGGAGCTGGCCCAGGACGAGGCGCACGAACGCGGGGGTCCAGAGCGGCTCGTGCGGCACGGCGCCGGACGATACCCCCCGGGGCGCGCCCGCACTCGCTCGGCGGCGCGGGCGTGGGCGCGGGGCCCGGGCGTAGACTCGCGCGCATGGGCCGGGTGCGCGTCGTCGGTCGCCGCGGGGAGCAAGGGCGATGCGCCTACTGCCGCGGCGCGCTCGACCTGGAGGACACGCCGGCGTGCGACGGGTGCGGGACGTGCCTGCACCCTGCCTGCCGCGCGGAACTCGGCGGCTGCCCGTCGATCGGCTGTCGCCATGCCGTGCCGCGTGCGCGCCGCGGAGTGACCGCGGCCGCCGGGGGCCCGCGGGCGCGTGCGCCGAACGCCGGGACCGCCGGCGCCCCGCCTGACGAGTACGTCGCCACGGGGCGGCTGCGCCACGACCGCGGCGCGCCGGGCGCCGCCGGGCGCCGCGTCTCCCGGCGCCTCCCCGCGGCCTGGGCGCGGTTCGGACCCTACGCCCGCATGACGGCCCGCACGGCGCTCCACGTGGGCGTCCTGCTCGCGCTCGCCGTGGGCCTCCTCTGGGCGCTCACGCATCCCAACACGGCCTGGGCCATGGCCTCGCGGTCGAAGCGTGGCGACTCGGTGATCGTCGGCCTGATCTCCTACGCGCTCGTCTTCGGGTTGGGCGGTCTCTTCACGTTCCTCGCCGTCCAGTGGTTGCGGCGGCTTCCCGCCTTCTGGCGGCGCGTCGGCGAGGTGCTCGACGACGGCGAGGTCGTACCGGCCGTCTTGCGCTCCTGGACCGTCGGCAGCGGCAGGCACACACAGCGCTGGATCTCGCTCACGCCCGACCCCCCGCGCCGCCCGCGGCAGGTGCAGCTCGAGGGGGTCCTCCCCCCGTGGTGGCTCGGGCTCCGCTCGGGGGCCCGGGTCTACGTCCACGGCGACCTCGAGGGCGACGGACCGCTCGTGCTCGAGTTCGAGGATGGGCTCCTCGCGCTGCTCGACCCCTGACGGCCGGCCCCGGCTGCCCGGGCCGGCGCCTCCGAGGTCGTGCGCAGTCCACTCCGCGCTCGGGCCGGGCTCGGCCGACCTCCCCTCGGTCGGTCCGCCGAGCCCAGCCCTCGCGCGGCGCTCAGGTCCGCAGGTCGAGCTCGAGCTCGAGGTCGGGCGCGCGCCGCTGCGGGCCGTAGGCGCGCAGGACGTAGCGCCCGGGCGCGAGGCCGTCGAGGTGGACCCGGCCCGCCTCGTCGGCCGTCCGGCTCTCGAGGAGCACGGGCTCCTCGTCGCCCGCGTCGCCCGCTCCGCCCGAGCCCTCGGGCGCGGCCGCGAGGTCGAGCCGCCAGGCGCGCGGCGCCGGGGCCGCGCTCTCGGCCCGCAGGTCGACCGCGCCGCGCGCCGCGAGCCAGGACAGCACGAGCCGCCCGGGCCCGAACGGCGCCTCGAGCACGACGGGCGCCGGGCCGGCCCCCGTCGGGGTCGGCGGCGTCGCCTGCTCGGGCCCCCGCGCGAGCGCCGGCATGGGCGCGGGCCCCGGCCCGAGCGTCGACTCGACGACCGCGAGCGCCCCCGCGCCCGCGGCGCCGAGGGCGTCGAGCCACAGCACGACCCGCGCGCGGAGCCGCGCGCC
>JANJTH010000419.1 GCA_024711205.1 Planctomycetota bacterium
GTCCGGCGGGGTCGCCGCGCGCCGGCGCGCGGAGACGACCGCCGCGAGCGCGAGGACGAGCACGGCCGCCGCCGGCGCGCGCAGCGGCGCGGCGGGGGGCGACCGCCGTCCGGGCGCGGCCACGGCCCGGTGGAAGGCCGAGCTCGGGTCGTCGTCGACGACGATCGGCCCGCGCCGCTCCCGGCGCACGAGCCGCCCCAGGTCGCGCCGCACGGCCGCCGCGTCCGGGCGCTCGCCGGGGTCCTTGCGGAGCATGGCGTCGACGACGCGCGCCAGGTCGCGCGACACGCGCGCGCACCCGTCGAGCGCCGGCGCCGTCTGGCCCACGTTCGCCGCGATCAGCTCGAGCTTGCTGCGCCCCTCGAACGGCGCGCGCCCGGCGAACATCTGGAAGGCGAGGATCCCGAGCGAGAACACGTCGCTCTTGAGCGTCGGGGCGCCGCCCTGGATCACCTCGGGGGCCACGTACTTCGCCGTGCCCAGGAACTGGCCCTCGGGGGCCTCCTCGCTCTTGTCGAGCTCGAGCTGCTGCGCGAGCCCGAAGTCCGTGATCTTGACCTCGACGTCGAACTCGCCCTCGATCCCCATGCCGTAGCGGGTCTCGGCGGTCACGAGCATGATGTTCGACGGCTTCAGGTCGCGGTGCCCGATCCCGCGCGCGTGCGCGGCGAGGAGCCCGTCGACGAGCTGGCAGAGCACCTGCACCCCGCGCTCCTCGTCGAGCGGCCCGCGCGCGAGCGTGTCCTTGAGCGTCTCGCCCTCGATCAGCTCCATGGTGAAGTAGAGCCGGCCCTCGACCGAGCCGAGCTCGAGGACCCGCACGACGTTGCGGTGGTCGATCAGGGCCGCGTTCGCGGCCTCGCGCAGGAACCGCCGCACGTAGGCGGGGTCCGTGGCGATCTCGTCCTTCATGACCTTGAGCGCGACGCGCGTCTCGCGCCGGTCGGAGGCGCCGAAGTCGGACCCCGACCCGCGCTCGGGGTCGACCGCCTCGTAGACGACGGCCATGCCGCCCTTGCCCAGGCGCTGCCCGAGCTCGAACTTGCCGAACGGGGCGCCCGGCCGGACCTTCCGGGGGCGCCCGCGGCGCGGGACCGTGGGCTCGAGCCGGCGCTGCAGCTCGTCCTTGAACCCGGCCGCGTCGAGCTTGGTCCGGGCGTAGGCCAGGAAGTCCGCGCCGAGCTGGATCGTGGACCCGGCCCGGTCGTCGAGGCCCGCCCCCGGCTCGTCCTCGTCGGGGTCGACGAACATGGCGCCACGGTAAATCCCCGGCGGCCCGCGGGCCACCGGCGGGCCACCCGCGCGGGCCGCCCCGGACCCGGCGCGCGGGCGGGGCTATGATCCCGCGCGCGTGAAGCCCCTCGTGCTCGGCCTGCTGCGGCTGCTCGCCCGGACGTGCGGGGCGGCGGCGCTCGCGTTCGTCGCGGCCGAGGGCGCGCTGCGCCTGGGCGGCCTGCCCACGGGCGGGACGCGCTCGATCCGCGACGCCTACGACGTGACGGAGACCGCCGTGGGCGCCTTCCAGCCGGGCAGCGCGGTGCGCGTCACCTGGCCCCCGGAGACGGCCTACGCGGCCCGCTTCAACGCGCTCGGCTGCCGCGGGGACGCGCCGCGCGCGGTGGACGCGCCCGCGATCGTGTGCGTCGGCGACTCGCTGACGTTCGGCATGGGCCTCGCGGACGAGGACGCGTACCCCGCGCAGCTCGACCGGCGCCTGGCGGCCGCGGGCACCCCGCGCCCGGTCGTCAACCTGGCCTCGGGCCACCTGCACATCGAGGACTCGCGCGAGTACCTCGACCGGGCCCTGGCCCGGCTCGACGTCGGCGTCGTCGCGCTCCTCGCCCCCTGCGACGGCTACCTCGACCCGCCGGGGCCGGCGGGCGAGACGCAGCACCGCCGGTCGAAGCGCCGGGAGGCGGAGCGGCGCGGGGGGGTGGCGGGGTTCGTGCACGACCTCGCGCTCTACGAGGCGCGGACCATGGCGCGGCTGTGGCGCGAGCGGGCGTCCCTCGTCGGCCGCGGGCAGTTCCCCCCCGACTTCCAGGCCGCCGGCGCCGCCCCCGAGGCGGAGCGCGCCGCGCTCCGCGCCCGCTACCTCGAGCAGGCGCGCCTGCTCGCGGACGCCGTGCGGGAGCGCGGCGCGCGGCTCGTCCTCGCGGCGTGGCCCGAGGTGCGCGTCGCGGGCGGAGTCCCCTCGTTCCACCCGCCCTGGTCCGCCGCGGCGGCCGCCGCGCTCGGGGTCCCCTACGTCGACCTCCAGGCCGCGCTCGCGCGCGCGCCCGACCCCGCCGGGCTGTTGCAGCTCCCCGTCGACCTCCACCCGTCCCCCCGCGGCGCGGCGGTCATCGCCGCGGAGGTCCACCGGACCCTCGCGCGCGAGGGCCTGCTCGGGCCGCCCTAGCCATGCTCTTCAACAGCGCGGCGTTCGCCGTGTTCTTCCCGGTCGCGTTCGTCGTCTACTGGGCCCTGCGCGGGCCCGCGCGCCAGAACGCCTGGCTCGTGCTCACGTCGGCCGTGTTCTACGGCTGGTGGGACTGGCGCTTCCTCGGGCTCCTCTACGCCTCGTGCCTGCTCGACTACGGCCTCGGCCTCGCGATCGAGCGCGCGCGCGCCCGCGGCGGGCCCGCGCGCCGCTGGGTCGTGCTGAGCGTGGTCGGGAACCTGGCCCTGCTCGGGTTCTTCAAGTACTTCGACTTCTTCGTCGACACGGCCCGGCCGCTCCTCGAGGGGCTGGGGCTCGGGACCGGCGCGCTGCACGTCGTGCTCCCGGTCGGGATCAGCTTCTACACGTTCCAGAGCCTCTCCTACACGATCGACGTCTACTGGGGCCGCGTCCCCGCCGAGCGCTCGCTCGTCACCTACGTCGCCTACGTCTCGTTCTTCCCCCAGCTCGTCGCCGGCCCGATCGAGCGCGCCGAGTCGCTGCTCCCGCAGATGCGAGGCCCGCGGGCGCTGACGCTCGCGGCCGCGCGGGCCGGGCTCACGCTCGTCCTCGTGGGGTTCCTCAAGAAGCTCGTGCTCGCCGACGGCCTCGGGCCCCTCGTCGACGGGGTGTTCGGCGGCGCGGTCCACGGGCGCACGCCGAGCGCCGCCGAGGCCCTCCTCGGGACGTACGCCTTCGCGCTCCAGATCTACGGCGACTTCTCCGGCTACAGCGACATCGCGCGCGGGACGGCCCGCCTGCTCGGGATCGAGCTCGTGCTCAACTTCCGCCAGCCGTACTTCGCCCGCTCGATCACCGAGTTCTGGCGGCGCTGGCACATGAGCCTGTCGTTCTGGCTCCGCGACTACCTGTACATCCCGCTCGGCGGGAGCCGCGGCGGCGGGCAGGTCCGCACCATGCGCAACCTGATGCTCACCATGCTCCTGGGCGGGCTGTGGCACGGCGCCGCCTGGACGTTCGTCCTGTGGGGCGGCCTGCACGGGCTCTACCTCGCGGTCGAGCGCATGCTCCGCTGGCGCGAGCCCGCGGCCTGGCCGCGCTGGCGGCAGGCGCTCGGGCTCGCGCTCACGTTCCACCTCGTGTGCCTCGCGTGGGTGCCCTTCCGCGCGCCCGGCTTCGAGGCCATGTGGGCGCTGTTCGCCGCGCTGGGCGGGCCCTGGACCGCCCCGGACCCGGGGCTCGTCGTGGCCGTCGGGG
>JANJTH010000457.1 GCA_024711205.1 Planctomycetota bacterium
CCGCCCGTGGGGCCCGGCGCGAGCGCCTTCGGGCCGGGCCCGGCCGGGGGCTTCGGGCCGCCGGGGGGGAG
The DNA here is from genome assembly GCA_024711205.1 of Planctomycetota bacterium. Classification (GTDB taxonomy): domain Bacteria; phylum Planctomycetota; class J058; order J058; family J058; genus JANJTH01. The sequence continues at coordinate 72 of JANJTH010000457.1, forward strand.
CGGGTTCGGACCCCCACCGGGCGCCGGCGCGTTCGGCGAGTCGCCCACGATCGTGGGGGGGCGGGCCCCCGCCGCCGCGCCCCCGCGGACGGGGCCGGGGGCCACGAGCGCGGGCTTCGCGCCGGTCGGCCCCGGGGCGGGGTTCGGGCCGCCTGGCCCGCCCGGGGGCTTCGGGCCGCCCGGGGGGAGCGGGTTCGGGCCCCCGCCGGCGTTCGGCGAGTCGCCGACGATCGTCGGCGGCATGGCGCCCGGTCGAGCCGGGCCCGGCGCGACGGGGTTCGGGCCGCCGCCCGGGGCGCCCGGGAGCACCGGGTTCGGGCCGCCGGCGACGGGGTTCGGGCCGCCGCCGGGCGCGCCCGGGGCCACCGGGTTCGGGCCGCCTGCGACGGGGTTCGGCGCGCCGCCGTCCGGGCCCGGGGCGACGGGGTTCGGGCCCGGGGCGACGGGGTTCGGGCCCGGCGCGAGCGCGGGCGCGGGCGAGGGGAGCGTCGCCGAGGAGCAGGTCGGCCCCTGGAAGATCGAGCGCGAGATCGCGCGCGGCGGCATGGGCGCGATCTACCTGGGGCGCCACGAGCAGAGCGGCGAGCGCGCGGCCGTGAAGGTCATGCTCCTGAGCGACGGCTCCGCCAGCCAGAAGAAGGTCAAGCGCTTCCTCCGCGAGATCGACGCGAACCGCAAGCTCGAGCACCCGGGGATCGTGCGGATCCTCGACTCCGGCGAGTTCAACGGCTACCCGTACTTCGCGATGGAGTTCATCGAGGGCAAGCCCCTCGACCGGATGCTCAAGGACGACCTCGACCTCGAGATCGGCATGGAGATCCTCGAGGCCATGTGCCGCGCGGTCCACTACGCCCACGAGCAGGGGATCGTGCACCGCGACCTGAAGCCCGCGAACGTGATCGTGCAGGAGGACATGACCCCGAAGCTCACCGACTTCGGGCTCGCGAAGGACAGCGACAACCAGTCCGTGCTCACGAAGACGGGGGCCGTGCTCGGCACGCCCTTCTACCTGTCGCCCGAGCAGGCGGCCGGGCGGAGCAAGAGCATCGACCGGCGCGCCGACGTGTACTCGCTCGGCGTGATCATGTACGAGCTCGCGACCGGGCGGCTGCCGTTCGTCGGGCAGACGACGGTCGAGCTCTACAACCGGATCATCCACGACGAGCCGGTCCCCCCGTCGAAGGTCAAGCCGCAGCTCACGAAGGCCCTCGAGACGGTCGTGCTCAAGGCCATGGCGAAGGACCCCGATGACCGCTACCCGACGGCGGCGGCGCTCGGCGACGACATCCAGGCCCTGCTCCAGGGCGGGACGATCGCGGCGCGGCCGGACGGCGCCGTCGCGCGCGGGCTCAAGAAGCTCAAGAAGCGCGGCGCGGTGCCGCTCATCGTGGGCGCGTCGGGGCTCGTGCTCGTGACGGCGGTGACCGCGATCGTGCTCGTGCACCGGGCCAACGTGAGCCGGCAGCAGGCGCAGGCCCTCGCGGACGACCTGGGCGCGTTCACGCGGCGCGTGGACGAGGGCATGGAGGCGGCGCGGTCGCGCGTGGAGGCCGGCCGGCTCGCGCTCGAGGCGGAGCGCTTGCCGGAGGCGCTCTCGGCGGCGATCGAGGCCCTCGACCGGCTGAGCGAGGTCGAGCAGGCGCGCGCGGCGGTGCGCCACCCCGAGAACGCGGGGCCGGCGGACGAGGGGCTGGCCGCGCGGGCGGACGCGCGCCGCGACCTGCGCGCGGCGGCGCTCGTGCTGCGGGCGCGGACCTCGATGCTCCGGGACGAGAGCGACGCGCTCGCGCGCGCGCAGGAGGACCTGTCGACGGTCCTCGAGCAGGTGGCGCCCGAGGACCTCGACGCGCGGATCGCGCAGGCCGAGCTGCACCTGCTCGCGGGCAAGGTCCCGGAGTGCCTCGCGAAGGTGGGGGAGGCGCTCGAGCGCGAGGCGGGCTCGCTCGCGGCCCAGCAGGTGCGGGCGCGCGCGCTCCTCGTGCAGCAGCAGCTCGCGGAGGCGGTCCCGGTCGCGACGCAGACCCTCGAGGGCCTCGCGGCCGCGCCCGAGCCGTCGGGCGAGGCGGCGGAGGCGGAGAAGGCGCGGCGGGCCCGGCAGCGGGCCGGCCTGCTCGTCGTGCGCGCGACGATCTACCGCGAGCTGGGCGAGCTCGAGAAGTCCCGCGCCGACGCGGAGGCGGCGGTCGCGGCGCTCCCGGGCTGGTGGGAGGCGCTCGCCTGCCACGCGGGCGTGCTCGCGCTCCAGGGCGAGCACTTCCAGGCGCGCGACCGGTGGGCCGAGGCGATCGCGGCGGCGCCGGAGGAGGCGGGGCCGCTGTGCGCGCGGGCCGAGGGGCTGCTCGGCCTGCGCGCCCCGGCCGAGGCGCTCGAGGACGCGAACGCGGCGGTCGGGCGGGACACCGGCGCGCTCCTCGCGCTCGTGCTCCGCGCCGAGGCGGCCGAGGCGCTCCTCCGGCACGGCGATGCGCGGCGGGACGCGGAGGCGGTCGTGCTGCGCGCGCACGCGCGGCACTGGCGGGTCAAGGCGCGGGCCGAGCGGGTGCTGGCGCGGATCGCCGCGGCGCGCGAGGACTGGCGCGAGGCGCTCGACCGGGCGACGACGGCGAACGCGATCGACCCGTACAGCGCCGAGGGGCGGCTGCTGCTCGCCACGGTCCAGCTCGACCCGGCGCACTCGGGCGAGTACCTCGACAAGGCCGACGGCTGGTTCAAGGAGGTGCTGCGCCAGCGGCCGGCCTCGTTCGAGGCGAAGCGCGGGCTGGCGCTCGCGGCGTTCCTCAAGGACGACCGGGCCCCGCAGGCGGCGCGCGGCAAGCTGCTCGAGGCGCTGCGCCAGGACGAGCGCGATCCCTGGACGCTCGCGGCCATGGCGCGCGTCGCGGAGGCGGCGAAGGAGGCCGAGGTCGCGCGGCAGGCGCGCCGCGACGGCGCCCGCGGCGAGCGCGACGTCCGCCGGCCCGAGGGGCACTACTTCGCCTGGGGCCTGCGCGAGGACAAGCGGGCCCGGCGGCTCGCCGGCGAGGAGCAGGCGGCGCACGTCGAGCTCGCGCGCGACGCCTACCAGCGGGCGCTCCTGCACGACCCCATGCACGTGCAGGCGCTCAACGGGCTCGCCTCGATCGCGCTCGCCCAGCGCGACCTGAAGCGGGCGCGCGCGTACCTGGACCGCGCGCTCGCCGTGCACCCGCGCTCGTCGCAGGCGCTGGTGCTCAAGGCGCGCCTGCTCGCGTCGCGCGACCAGCGGGACCTGCAGACCGCGCGCCCGATCGAGGCGCTCGCCGACGCGCTCACGGCCCGCGGCGAGACGCCGGAGCTCCTGGCGCTCCGGGCGCTCCTGACCTGGAAGGACCAGCGGGCCGACGAGGACGCGCCGGCGCGGCTCGAGCGGACGTTCGAGCGGTTCGACGCGCTGCGCGTCCGCGACCCCTGGAGCCTCGCGAGCCACAAGCTGGAGCGGGAGCTGATCGAGACGCTGCTCGCGCCCCAGGGGGGAGGCCCGCGCCGACCCGCGCCGGAGCTCGACGCGGTGCGGCCGACGCTCGAGGCGCGCCGCGACGCGGTCTACGCGCGCGAGTCGAAGCTCGCGCGCGACATGGACGAGCGCGACCAGCGGGCCCCGAAGGAGCTGGCCCGGGTCGAGGAGCTGCTCCGCGGCGGGAAGGCCAAGGAGGCGCAGGAGGTCGCGCACGCGCTGGCGCGCGAGGCGCCGTGGCGGGCCGACGTGTGGGCGGCGCTCGCGCGCGCGCGCGTGCGCAACGGGGAGGCCTGGGGCGCGCTCGCGGCCGGGGTCCGGGCCTCGTACCTCGACGACGAGCACGCCCGCGCGCTGTTCGACCTCATGCGCACGGCCTCGCGCTACTCGGACGGCGACCTCGACAAGGAGGCCGAGCGCATGGTCGCGCTCGACGCGGACGCGCTCCCGTTCGACCCGGACCTCGAGAGCATGCTGCGCTGGGCCCCGCACGTGACGCGCGCGCTCGTGGCCCGGCCGAACGCCGAGAAGGGCGGCCAGATCCTCGCGGCGCTCGAGGAGCTCGTGAACCACGACCCCACGCTGCTCACGCCGCAGGTGTTCCTGGGCGTGCTCGGCTACGGCGCCGACCGGGCCGAGCTCGCGCTGCAGCACCTCCTGTTCGTCGCCACGGTGTGCGAGGCGGGCGAGGCCTGGTACCTCGCGGCCGTCGTCGTGGCGAGCCAGCCCAACGCGACCCGGCGGGACCTCGTGACCGCGGCCGAGTGGCTGCAGCAGGCCACGCTGTTCAACTTCCGCTGGAGCGAGCGCGCCGCGGCCGAGAAGCGCCTGGCCCGCCTGCGGGAGTCCCCCGTGTGGGCCCGCCTGCTCGAGGCCGGCGGGGAGTAGGCTCGGCCGCGCGAGCGCGGGGCTCGACGTCGTCGCCGCCGCCGGGGACGAGCCCGGGCCCCACGAGCGCCCGCGCCGGTGCTTCGTCGTCCACGAGGGTCTCCGGCCCCTGAACGCGCTCGGGCGCAAGGGGTCGCGGCCCGCCCGGGCGGCCCCGGCAAGGCCGAGCCACCGCGCGCGGTGACGCGCCAGGTCACCGGCGACCGGGCTCCGCGGCGGGGAGGTCGGCGGCCGCGGCCAGCCTCTCGCGCGCGGGCGCGAGCCGCGCGGCGCCCGTCGTCAAGGCCCGCCCACGTGCAGCGCGAGGACGAGGAGCCCGCCGGTCCCGACGCACGCGCCGAGGAGCTGGAGGACGATGACGGGCGGGAGCCCGTCCGTGGCGCCTCGTGGGCAGGTTCAGCGCGTCGTGAGCCGCCGGTAGACCTCGGTCAGGTGCTCGGGGAGGCGCGCCACGTCGTGGAGGACCGCGAAGCCGCCGGGGCCGAGCATGCGGGGGAGGTAGCCCGGACCGCAGCGGTCGATCGTGACGCAGAACGGGTGCACGCCGCGCTCGCGGGCCTCGGCGACGGCGCGGCGCACGTCCTCGACCCCGTGGTCGCCCTCGTACTCGTCCTCGTCGTTGGGCCGCCCGTCGCTCAGGACGACGAGCAGGCGGTGCCGCGCGGGCTCGGCCTCGAGCCGCCAGGTCACGTGGCGCAGCGCGGCCCCGAGCCGCGTGTAGGCGCCGGGCGCGAGCGCGCCGATCCGGTCGCGCACGGCGTCGGACAGGCGCTCCTGGGGGGCCTTGAGCCGGAGCAGGCGGACGTCGCCCGGGCCGCGGCCCGTGAACGCCCAGATCGCGTGCCGGTCGCGCGCCGCGTCGAGCGCCTCGGCGAAGCACAGCGCGGCCTCGCGGGCCACGTCGATCACGCGCAGGCCGCGCGCGACGTGGCCGTCCGTGGACCCGCTCGCGTCGATCAGGAGCGCGACCGCGACGTCGCGCCGGCGCGGGCGCTCGGCCACCCACAGGCGGTCGCACGGCGTCACGCGCGCGCGGAGGTCGGCCGCGCGCTCGACCCAGGCGTCGACGTCGAGCTCCTCGCCGTCGTGCTGCCGCGGCCGGCGCTCGCGGCGCGGGCGGAGCGCCTCGAACCGCCGGCGCAGGTCGCGGACGAGCGCGCGGCGGCGCGCGAGGACGGCCTGGCCCCAGCCGGCCGCCTGCCCGTCGGGCGGGCCCTCGCGCACCGTGACCCACGCGGGCCGGTAGACCCCCCGGCGCGCGTCCCACTCCGGGTAGCGGAACGTCTCCGCGAGGGCGGCCCCCGGGCCCCGCGCGCCGTCGGGGGCCGCGGGCGCGCGGGCGCCGTCGCGCGCGACCTCCTCGTCGGCGGTGACGACCTCGGGCGGCGTCCCGGGCGCGCGCACGCGCGGGAGCTCGCCCAGGCGGCCCAGCTCGTCGGCGAGCGCGTCGAGGTCGTCCTCGTCCTCGCCGTGGTCCTTGGGGCGCGAGACGCCGCCCGGGTCCTGGACCGCGAGCTGGGGGTCGCCGTGGACCACGAACGGCCCGGGGCGCTCGTCCTCGGGCGTGGGCGCCGCGGCCTCGACGTGGCGCGCGAGCCGCTGCGCCCTGGGGCGGCGACCGCGGCCGGCGTCGGGGCCGCCCCCGCCGCCGGCGGCCGGGCCAGG
>JANJTH010000468.1 GCA_024711205.1 Planctomycetota bacterium
CGCGCGCGGCGCCGCCGGGCTCCGCGGGCGTCGGGTCGGGCGGCGGGGCCTGGCAGGCGCCGAGCGTCAGGGCGAGCGCGGGCGCGAGGGCGCCGGCGCGCCCGCGGAAGCGACTGGGGCGGCTCGACATGGGCAGGAGTATACGCGGCGCCGCGGGCCTCGCCCGGGCCCCCGGGCCCGGCCGCGCGGCGGCGGACCGGGTTCGGGACGCGTTCTGGCGCAAGTGTCACGCCAAGATGCTTCCTGGCAGGTGGTTGTGTCGCCATCCCGTGGTTGTCGGAGGGTGCTGGTAGCCTGTCGCTCGCGTGCGGGGGAGCCGGCTCGGCGACCCGGACGGAGCACGAACGCGAGCGCGGGGCCGGATCGGACCGGCAGGCTCGCCGACGGGCCGCACGCGTGGACCCACAGACGAGGAGAGGCGCCCATGGCACGCAAGAAGAAGGTCGACCAGCAGGAGGATCCCGAGGTCAAGGCCCGCCGGCAGTCGCTCGAGCTGACGCTCGAGCACATCACGAAGCGCTGCGGCCAGGGCGCGATCATGGTCCTGGGCGAGAACCACAAGCAGGAGGTCCCGGCGATCTCGACCGGGTCGCTCTCGCTCGACCTGGCGATCGGCGTGGGCGGGATCCCGCGCGGCCGCGTGACCGAGATCTTCGGGCCCGAGTCGTCGGGCAAGACGACGCTCGCGCTGACGGTCGCGGCGAACGCCCAGCGCAAGGGCGGGGTCGTCGCCTACGTCGACGCCGAGCACGCGCTCGACCCGGGCTACGCGAAGAAGATCGGCGTGAACCTCGACGCGCTCCTCGTCTCGCAGCCCGACTCGGGCGAGCAGGCGCTCGAGATCGTCGAGCTGCTCGTGCAGTCGAACGCGGTCGACGTGATCGTCGTCGACTCGGTGGCGGCGCTCGTGCCGAAGGCCGAGCTCGAGGGGAACATGGGCGACTCGCACGTCGGGCTGCAGGCCCGGCTCATGTCGCAGGCGCTCCGCAAGCTGACGGGCGTGGTGAACCGCAGCCGCACGGCGCTGATCTTCATCAACCAGCTCCGCGAGAAGATCGGCGTCATGTTCGGCTCGCCCGAGACGACGACGGGCGGCCGGGCGCTCAAGTTCTACGCGTCGGTCCGGCTCGACATCCGGCGGATCGGCCAGATCAAGGAGGCCGAGGGCCTGACGGGCCACCGCTGCCGGGTCAAGGTCGTCAAGAACAAGGTCGCGCCGCCCTTCCGCGAGGCCGAGTTCGACATCATGTTCAACCGCGGGATCTCGTGGTTCGGCGACGTGCTCGACCAGGCCGTCGAGCGCCGCGTGGTCAAGAAGGCCGGGGCGTGGTTCTCGTTCGGCGAGACGCGGATCGGCCAGGGCCGCGAGAAGTCGATCGCGTTCCTCGAGGCGAACCCCGACGTCGCGGCGGAGGTCGAGCAGCTCCTCATGACGCGCCTGTTCCCGGCCGACGGGGCGGAGGCGGAGGTGGACGAGGAGGCCGAGGCGGAGGTGGACGAGGAGGCCTTCGAGCACGTGTAGCCCGCCGGGCCGCCGAGCGCGGCGCGGCGCAGCGGAGCGGAGGAGGTCGGCGCCCCGGAGGGGGCGCCGGCCTCCGTGCGTACCGGGGGGACGGGGAGGGGGAAGGCAGCCGTTCAGGTGATCCGGAGCCTCTTCCCGTTCCCGTTCCCGCGGTCGTGCAGGGGCATGGCCTTCATTGTGCGGCAGGGACGCTGGCGTTCGGCCTTCTCCACCCCTGAGCGCTTGGGAGGGAAGAGAAGAGGGAAGAAGGGAAGAGAAGAGGGAGGGCAAGGGCAAGGGCAAGGGCAAGGGCAAGGAGAAGAGGGCGGGGGGAGGGGGTACGCTCCGGGCCATGAAGACCCTCGAGACGCTGCCCTGGAGCCGCGGGTTCGCCGAGCTGCCGGCCGCCGGCGCCGTGCCCGTCACGATCGCGCCCCTCGCGGGCGCGCGGCTGCTCCTCGCGAGCCCCGCGGCCGGCGCGCTGCTCGGGCTCGGGGCCGACGAGCTCGCGCGGCCCGAGCTCGTCGCCTACGCGAACGGCGAGCGGCCGTGGCCGGGGGCCGCCCCGGTCGCGACGGACTACGCCGGCCACCAGTTCGGCGTGTTCGTGCCGCGGCTCGGCGACGGGCGCGCCTGCCTGCTCGGCGAGGTGCGGGGGGCCGACGGCGGGCCGTGGGAGGTCCAGGTCAAGGGCTGCGGGCCGACGCCGTTCTCGCGCGGCTTCGACGGCCGGGCCGTCGTCCGCTCGTGCCTGCGCGAGCTCCTCGCGTCGGAGGCCCTGGCCGGGCTCGGGCTCCCCACGACGCGCGCGCTGTGCGTCGTGGCGGGCGAGACGCCGGTCGCGCGCGAGGAGCCCGAGCGTGGGGCCCTGCTCGTCCGCCTCGCGCCCTCGCACGCCCGGATCGGGACGCTCGAGCGCTGGGCGACCTCGGGCGACCTCGGGCGCGTGGCTGCGCTCGTCGACTGGGTCCTCGCGCGGCACCTCCCGGAGGCCTGCGCGGCGCTCGGACCCGCGCGCGCGCCGGTGGCCGCCCCCGGGCTCGGCGGCGACGTCGGGCGCGCCGACGCGCCGGCGCCCGAGGTCCGCGC
>JANJTH010000472.1 GCA_024711205.1 Planctomycetota bacterium
GGGCTCGCCGCCGCCCCCGCCGCCCGGGGCGGGCCCGCCCGCGGCGCCCGGCGCCGGGTGGCGCAGGTCGCGGATGTGCGACCCGCTCGGGTCCATGAAGAAGTAGCCCGCGAGGGCGGGGTCGTCGTCGAACACGAGCACGTTGCCGCTCGTCGTCTGGAGCCGGTTCTGGCGGTGGTTCTGCAGGTCGACCGGGCTCGCGGCCTCCGGGTTGGGGACGGCCGCCGCGATGATCGGGCGGTCCGGGTCGCCGTCGATGTGCGTGAGCAGGACCTCCGTCCCCTTGAGGAGCGGGAGGTGGAGCCCCGACCCCGCCCCCGCGTAGGGCTGCGCCATGCGCACGCGCCGCGAGGCGGTCCCGTCCGGCGCGCGCCGCGCGGGGTCGACCTCCGCCTCGTCGAACGGGACGCGCACGAGGTAGCGGCCCTCGGCGTCGAGGTCCGCGAAGCGCCCCTCGCCCGCCGAGTCGACCCGCGCGTGCATGACGCCCTTGATCGAGGGCCAGGGCGTCTCGCGCGCCGGGCGGAAGTCGCGGCCCGCGGGGATCGCCTCGAGCTCGTTCGTGTAGTTCGCCGCGGTGACCCGCCCGGCGTCGAAGTTCACGGTCTGGTCCGCCGCGTGGCGGACCGCGACGACCGTGTAGCCGCCGTCGAAGCTGCGCCGGAAGTGCCCCTCGAGCGCGAACGTCGTCCCCGGGCGGAGCGCCCGGCACGTGCTCTTGCCCCGGAACGTGCGCGTCCGGCAGTGGGCCTCGCCGGCCCGGGCGACCGCGAGGGCCTTGCCCTGCCCGGGCGTCTTGTAGTGGTCGTTGTACTCGTGGAAGGTCCCCTGCCCGCGGCCCTCGGCCGCCTGGCTCGTCGCGAGCGCGGTCGAGGGGTCGCGCCAGTTGTAGTCGTTCAGCACGACGCGCTCGGGCTGCCGGGCCTCGTACGCGACGAACTCGGTGACCTCCTCGGCCGCGCCCGAGGCCGAGGCCCCGCCGCCGCCCGCCTCGCCGCCGCCGCCCTCGGGCCGGTAGCGGAGCGGCCCCGCGCCCGGGAGCGCGGGGCGGAACGCGGCGGCGGCGTCCGCGAGCACGACCTTCTCGCGCGTGCCGTCGTTCTCGAAGAAGTAGCAGATCCCCTCGTGCTCGAGCCACCGGGAGAGGAACGCGAGGTCCGTCTCCTCGTACTGCACGACGTACTCGCGCTCCGGGTAGACGTCGCGCGTCTCGCGGTCGCCCTCGTCCCCGCGCGAGAGGCGCGCCTCCCAGTCCTGGCCCTCCTCGAGCCGCAGGTCCGCCTTGAGGACGGCGCCCGCGAGCTCGTCGATCGTCTTGCCCTGGAAGATCCGGCTGCGCGAGGACTGGCTCAGGCGCCACAGGTCCGGGACGAGGACGGCCCGGTAGCGGACGAGCCCGTGCGTCTGGTCGACCTCGGCCAGCGCCTCGAGCGCGCCGTGGAACCAGCGGAACACGCGGCCGTCCCCGCCGGGCGCGGCGCCGAGGAGCCCGAGCCGGGCGGGCGCGTAGAGGAGCGCCGGCAGGTCGAGGTCGGGGTCCCGCGACACGAGCTCGAGCTCGAAGCGGAACGGCGCGGACAGGCGCTCCGCGCCGACGAGGCTCGTGACGACGAGCGAGTTGGGCGCCACGGCGTCCGACTCGAACTTGATCGCGAGGTTCTCGATCCCCGGCATCGCCCCTCCTCGGCCCGGCGCGGCGCCCGGACGTCGGGCGCAGGGTATCGACCGAGGCCTCCCCCGACCACGTACTTCTACGAAGGGCGCGGCGCGTCACGGAGCGCGCGGGCCCCTCCCACCCGCGGGGCCGGGGCCCGCCCGCGGCGCCCTGGCCGGCGCGCCCCCCGCGGGCCCGGCGCGAGCGCTCCGGCCGGCGCGCCCGCGCCCTGATCGCCGCGAGCAGGGCGCGGGGGCCCCGGCTGGGTTCCCCGCGCCCCGCCTCAGGACAGGTCGACGATCCAGGCGTCGCCGCCGCCGTCCTCGTCGCCCGGGTAGCCGCCGACGAGGACGCGCCGCGGGCGGCCCTGGACCTGGACCCAGTAGGCGTGCTCGGGGCCGACCGTGTTCTTGCAGGCGCAGGCGAGGAACTCGGTGCCCGCGACCTCGGCCTGGATCTCGTCGATCGGGAACTCGAGCACGGTGTCCTTGGGGAGCTCGTCGCGCCGGCCGACCCCGTGCTGCTGGATCTTGGCCCCGTCCGACACGCCGAGCATGACGCCCTGCCAGGCGCCCTCGGCGGGCGCCGCGACGAGCCACAGCCCGACGTGCGGGTGGCCGACGGCGCCCAGGTGGAAGCCCTCGGGGCGCGCGGCCGCCGGCTTGCCGCGCACGGCGAGCGTGAGGCGCGCGGCCCACGGGCGGCTCCCGTCGAGCAGGACGTGGCGGCGGAGCGGGTGCGGCAGGTCCTCGGCCTTCGGCGTGAAGTCGAGCCCGACGAGCACGAAGTGCGGCGGCTGCGCGCCGCGCTTGCTCCGCACGACCGCCGTGGCCGCGGACAGGCCCCAGCGGTTCGTCTCGACCTCGAGGTCCTGCTTGCGCGCCGCGACGACCCACACCTCGGCCGACGTCGGCTCGGCGAGGGCGTCCGCGAGCTCGGCCCAGGCGTGCTGGAGCACGTCGTCCTTCCAGCGCGCCCCGAACACGTCGAACCCGGCCTGGTCGAGCGCCGCGACGGCCGCGTCGGGCGCGGGCGCGCCCTCCTCGGCCGGCATCCAGGTCAGGCACAGCTTGCGTCCGGCCACGGGGCACCTCCAGGGGCCACGACGGTACTCGACGCGCGGGCGCGCGCAACCGGGCCGGGCGCCCGCGGGTCAGACGTGATTCGCCTGCATCGCCATGATGTTGTGCGAGAGGAACGACATCTGCTGCTGGAGCGCCGTGACCGACTTCTGGAGCGCGACCTCGTCCTCCTTCGGGATCGTGATCTTCTTCACGCCGTCCGCGGAGATCGCGATCTTCACCCCGGCCGCCGCCGCGATCGCGAGCTCGAACAGGAGCGAGGCCGAGATGTCGATCTTCATCTGGCCGCCGAGGAACAGCTTCGTCTCCGTCTGCACGCCGACGAAGACCCCGAGCTCGTTCTTGATCCCGACCGTCACGGTGAGCTCGTCCGCCTGCGAGAGGTTGAGCTTGAGCGCCCCCTCGTAGCCCACGACCACGTCGAACTCCGCCTTGACGGCGCAGAACAGGTTCACGGTGTTCGTCGGCGCGAGCCGGAGCGAGAACTCGTCCTTCGGGGCCAGGTTGATCGCCGACTCGTTCTCGGGCCCGAGCGTGAGCGAGAACGAGGCCTTCGGGCCGATGTTCAGCGAGACCTCGTTCTTCGGCCCGAGGACGGTCGACATGGTCTCCTCGGCCGTGAGCGTGAGGTCGAACTTCTGCACGCCGCCGATCGCGACCGACGCCGCCTGCGTGAGCGCGAGGGTCAGCGAGAGCTCGTTCTTGTCGCCCAGGAGCAGCGAGGTCGACTGGTCGGTCCCGGAGCGCATGGAGACGCTCTGCGAGGTCCCGACCGAGAGCTCGGTCTTCTGGTCGTTGCCGACGTGCATCTCGAGCGAGACCGAGTTGCCGATGTGCGTCGACTTCGAGTCCTTGTCGCCCGTGTGCTTGCTCGTCTCCTTCGAGTCGCCGGTCTGCGTCTCCGACTTGACGCTGTCGCCCTCGTGCTCCGCGTCCTCCGTCTGGAGGCCCTCGGCGCGGTTCATCGTGTAGCCGTCGGAGGTCGAGTAGTTGTAGGTGAACGAGACGTTGTCGAGCGTGTAGCGGGTCGTCCCGTTCTTGACCAGGATCCCGCTGTCGTGGTCCTCGATCGTGAGCGTCCGGTCGGACTTGTCGGCGACGAACTTGTAGTCCTCGAACACGGCCGGCTGGTCGAACCCCGTCAGGCGGTCGATCGCCGTGTCGAGCAGGTCCTCGGCGTCCGCGCCCCACGCCGCGACGTAGGCGCCGAGCGTCGTCTTGAGGCCGACCGCGGCCACCGCGTCCGCGTCGCCGCCCGCGCCGCCGCCGGGGCCGGCGCCCGGACCGCCGGCGGCGCCGCGCGCC